>CAMHPC010000049.1 GCA_946186945.1 uncultured Prevotella sp. | reverse complement strand
TTTAATGTTATTTCTTCAGCCAGCGGTCAAGCCAGTTGAAGTATGTGCGCTGCCACAGTATACCGTTTTGTGGTTTCAGCACCCAGTGGTTCTCGTCGGGGAAGATGAGCAGTTGTGCCTCTATGCCGCGCAGACGTGCTGCATTGAAGGCTCCCATGCCCTGGTTGGCATTGATGCGGTAGTCCTTCTCGCCGTGGATGCAGAGAATGGGCGTGTCCCACTTGTCCACAAAGCGGTGGGGTGAGTTGTCGTATGTGCGGCGGGCATTGACAGTCTGGTCTTTGTTCCAGTAGGCATCGTCATACTCCCAGTTGCTGAACCACACCTCCTCGGTGTCGGTATACATCGACTCCAGGTTGAAGGCTCCGTCGTGGGCTATGAAGCACTTGAAGCGCTTGTCGTGATGACCTGCCAGGTAGTACACGCTAAAGCCGCCGAACGAGGCACCCACAGCACCCAGACGGTCGCGGTCCACGTATGGCAGGTTGGCTGCCGCATCGTCTATGGCTGTGAGATAGTCGCTCATGCACTGACCGGTCCAGTCGCCACTGATCTCCTCGCACCACTCACTGCCAAATCCGGGCAGTCCGTGGCGGTTGGGGGCTATTATCACATACCCCTGCGATGCCATGATACGGAAATTCCAACGGTAACTCCAGAACTGGCTCACAGGACTCTGCGGACCACCCTCGCAGAAGAGTAGGGTGGGGTATTTCTTGGTCTCATCGAAGTTGGGAGGTAGGATAATCCAGTAGAGCATCCTGCCGCCATCAGTGGTGCTCACCCAGCGCTGTTGCACGGTGATATCTGCCAACTGATTGAGTATGTGTTCGTTCTCGCGGGTTATCTGTTGCTTCTTGGTCTTCTTCACATCCTTGCCCGGGGTGACAATATACAGATCGGCAGGCAGGCGGTAACTGTGCTGCTCGGCAACGATATGCTTGCCGTCGCCCAACATCTGCAGACTGCCCCAGTCTGCCCATTCATCGGTGAGTTGCTTTATCTCGCCTTTCCATGTCAGTGCATAGAGGTTTTCTGTGGCATGCCATACGCCAATGAAATATATTATGGCATCTTTGGTGTCTGACCAGCAGAAATCGTCCACGTTGCTGTCGAAACTCTCGGTGAGGAAGCGTTCGCTGCCATCGGCGAGAGTGTGTATGCACAGGCGGTTGCGGTCGCTCTCATAACCGTCGCGTGCCATGCTCAGCCAGGCTATGTGCTTACCGTCGGGCGAGAAGCGGGGGTTGGTGTCGTAGCCGGGGTGGTTACGCAGGTTCTCTGCACTGTTCACCGACTGGTTCTTCATGGTCTTGGTAGCATCCACGGCAGGTGCCTTGTAGTCGGCGCTCTTGCACAGGTTGCGCGTGGTGCCCTCCTGTGTGTCGTAGAGGAAGATATCACTGTCGGTGGATATGGCGTATGCCACACCCTCTTTCTTGCGGCAGGTGTAGGCTATGTATCGCGAGTCAGGACTCCAGTCCATCTGTTCTATGCCGCCGAAGGGCGCCAGTGGTGCCTCGTAAGGCTCGCCATCGAGCAGGTCCTTGCCACTGTCTATATTGCCGTCGGCACCCACTGTTGCCACGAAGGGGTGCTGTATGCTCTCCACATAGTGGTCCCAGTGGCGGTAGTTGAGGTCGGTCACCAGCCTGCCAGTGGCCTTGGGCAGGTCGTCGGGGTTTTTCTGTATGCTGCCGTGATAGGGCAGCGACTTGATGAGCAGCACCTTGCTGCCGTCGGGCGAGAACTTGTATCCCTCTATGTCGGTGGCATCGTGGCTGATAGCCTTGCGACCGGTACCATCGGTATTGACCACCCATATCTGTCCATCGCACAGGAAGGTTATTCTGCCATCACGTGTCCAGGCAGGGTCAGTCTCATTCTTGTCGCTTGTAGTGAGACAGCGCTGACTAGTGCCGTCGCTGTTCATCACATAAAGCATGTGGTGACTTTTGTTCTCCTTCACACTGTAGTATGCCACGGTATAGGCTATCTGCTTGCCATCGGGTGAGGGGGCATAGCCACCGATGCGCCCCATGGCCCAAAGAGCCTCGGGCGTCATTTGGCCATTTGCCAATGTGATATTGTTTTTTCCTATTTTCACGTCTTGGGCTTGCATGGTGCCGCAGAGCATCATGGCGGCGGCAAAGATGAATGTTCTCATAGTATAGGTATGTTTTTTGATGTCGTTAGTGGCGGTTGCGTCGGCGCATCTCTTCGCGCATACGCTGCATCTCCTGCTGCTGCTTCTGCATAGCCTCCAGTCGGGCTGCCAGTCCGCTCTGTTTCTGCGGGTTTGCCTTACGCTCCTTGTAGTTGGCTTCGAGTATGGCGAGCAGTTTCGCATCGTTGGTAGTCTTGCGCAGTGTCCACATGATGGCGGCACTCATAAACAGCGAGATGAAATAGTAGAAGTTCAGTCCGGCCGAATAGTCGTTGAAGATAAAGAAGAAGAACACGGGCATGAGGAACATCATCCATTGCATCATCTTCATCTGCGAAGCCTGGCTGCCTACCATCTGGTCGCGCTGCTGACGCATGGTCATCCACGAGTAGAGCAGGTTGCTCACACAGAAGAGTATGCAGGTGAGCGAGAGGTGGTCGCCCACAAGGGGTATGTTGCTGCCCCATTCTATGATAGGATCGTAGGTGGAGAGATCGTCTATCCAGAGGAATGACTGTCCGCGCAACTGTATGGCATTAGGCACGAAGTTGAACATGGCTATCCAGATGGGCATCTGTATGAGCATGGGCAGACAGCCGCTGAGCGGACTGACACCGTACTGCGAATAGAGTTGCATCATGGCCTGTTGCTTCTGCATCTGGTCTTCGGGCTTGTCGTATTGCTTGGTGGCTTCCTCGAGTTTTGGTTTCAGCACGCGCATCTTGGCAGAACTCATATAACTCTTCTTCACCAGGGGATAGGTGATGGCCTTGAGCAGCAGTGTGATGATGATGAGCACCACACCCATGGGGATATGCAGCCCAGTGAGCCAGTCGAACACGTAGAGTGTGAACCAGCGGTTGATGATACGGAAGAGGGGCCAGCCTAAGTATACCAGTCGTTCCATCTCCAGGTCTTTGCCGAAGGTGCTCTGCTCTTCCACGGCTTGCAACAGTCGGAAGTCGTTGGGACCGAAGAAGAACTCCATCTCTGTGGCTTCGGCTCCGCGGGGGTCGAAGTCGGTGGTGAGACGTGCACGATATTGCTTCAGGTATCCGGAACCTTTTGCCTGTGGGATGCTTGTGAGTCGGGCACCCGTGGCAAAACGGGTCTTGGTGATCATCATGGCGCTGAAGAACTGGTTCTTGAATGCCACCCAGTCGAGGGGCTCTTCCATTTCCTCATCTATCACCTCCTTCGCCTCGTTCAGGTAGTCGGTGCCGGAGTCAAACTCCTTGTAAGTGAGTGTGGCATAGCGGTTTTCAAAAGTAAAACCCTTCTCCTGCTGACGGCATTTCTCATCCCATACCACCTGCAACTTGTCCTGACCGGAGGCAAAGAGATTGCTCATGCCCTCGGCACGCAGACTGAAGTGGAGCATATAGTCGGAGCCCAGGCGATAGCGCATCACCAACTGCTTGCCGGCTCCGGCGGGAGCAGTGAAGGTGACACTGCTGTCGCTCTGCTCAGAGGGGGTGAAGTACAGTTCGCTGGTATTGATGTTTGCTTCCTTGGTATCGAGCAGGAAAGCCAGATGCTGGTCTTCTCCCTCAAAGATTGTCACGTCATTCTTGCCGTCAATACTCTTGTAGTCTTTCACCACAGCCTTGGTCACTGTGCCACCTTTGGTGCTCAGGGTCAGTTCCACCTTGTTGTTTTTCAGCACCACGTCGCTGGCAGCACCATTCAGGGCGGCATGGAAGAGGGCAGTAGTGTCGCGCAGGGCAGCCTCCTTGGCTTCTGCTTGTTTCTGAGCCTTGGCCTTGGCTTCAGCCTCAGCCTTCTTCTGAGCCTCCTTGGCTTTCGCCACTTGCTCTTGCTGAGCCTTCACCTCCTCCTCGGAGGGCTTGTTCCACCAACTGAAGCCTATGAGTACTACTGCTATAAGCACAAATCCTGTTACGGTATTCTTGTCCATGTGTGTATGTTGTGTCTGTTTTTGTTTGTTACAAGTTGCAAAATTACATATTTTTTTGCTACTGTGCAAAGAAGTGGTGAAAAGTTTGTACCTTTGTGCCGCGATGAGAAGACTCTTGATACTTACACTGGTAATACTGGGATGCTCGTGGAGTGCCCACTCACAGGTGCACAGATGGTACAACCGTTATGCAAAGGTGGTGAGGGCCAATGCTTTAGTGGCAAACTATGCCGACTCGCTCAGATTGCTGAAGAAGCGGCTGGATGCTGTGCGAAGTGCCAACGAGCGTGCTGCTGCCGAGAGTGGATACGTGGGTGGCGACGGTCGTTATTACCCTCTTTTCGCACCACTCACATTCTATCATGATGCTGCCGCCGAATACCTCTCTGTGGGGGCTGACGATGATGTGGTGGCAGAGGTGAACCGCTCGCTGATGCGCGTGTATCTGAACCGTCCCGACCTGGTGCAGAACAGTCAGAATCGCCTGCAGCAAGAGGCCTCTACCGGTACTGAGGTGTCGGCTCCCGTAAAGCAGGAGGTAAACCTGGTGACTCATGTGAGTGACAGCATACAGACTCCGCCTGTGGTCACTCCGGTGGATGTGGTGGTGAAAAAACCCAATTTCTGGACTTTCAAAGGCGACTATTACCTGCAACTGCTGCAAAACTATGTGTCCGACAATTGGTACAAAGGTGGTGAGAGCAACTACTCTATGCTTGCATCGGTGCTGATGGAGGCCAACTACAATAACAAGCAGAAGGTGAAATGGGAGAATAAACTGGAAATGAAGGTGGGCTTCCTGACGTCAGAAGCTGACAGCGTGCATACGATGAAGACCTCGGAAGACCTGTTGCGACTGACCAGCAAACTGGGATTGCAGGCTTCGAAGAAATGGTACTATACGCTGCAGATGCTGGCTGTCACTCAGTTTGTGCGTGGATACAAGAGTAATGATCCGGCGGTGTATTCCGACTTCCTCTCGCCGTTGACAATCGACCTCTCTCTGGGTATGGACTATACGGTGGAGACCATGAACAAGCACCTGAAAGGTACCATACACTTCGCACCATTAGCCTATAAGTTTCATTATGTAGACCGACTGGCTCTGGCACCTACCTTCGGACTGAAAGAGGGGCACCACACGCTGCACGACCTCGGTTCGCTGGTCACTGCCGACCTCACTTGGACTTTCACCGACAATATAAAGTGGCAGACACGCTTCTATGCCTTTACCACCTACAAAGGGGTGACGATGGAGTGGGAGAACACCTTCTCGTTCAAGTTTAACAAGTACATCTCTACCAACCTCTTTGCCTATCCCCGTTTCGACGATACGGTGTCGCCCGATGCCCACCACGGCTACTGGCAGTTCAAAGAATTTGCGTCAATAGGATTTACTTACTCCTTTTGACGCAAATCAGCCGGCACGTACGCCGCTTCCTTGCAGACGTACATCTTATCTATGCTCGGCACCTGTGAGGTATGAGCCTCTATTCTGTCATCTCGCCCGATATGTGCAGGCGAGTCATCTCTGATACTGCATTGGTACGCACGGTAATCGACTTCTTGAATGTGCCAGTGGTCTTACCCGTGCCATTGTAGGTCACCTTGATGCTGCCCTTCTGACCCGGTGCAATGGGGGTCTTGGTGTACGAGGGTACCGTGCAGCCGCAGGTGGCTACTGCCTGGTTGATGACAAGGGGGGCATCACCCACATTCGTGAAGGTAAAGGTGTATTCCTGTATGGGCTCCTTTACTGAGAATTTGCCGAAGTCATGGCTCACCTTGTCAAACTTGATGTCTGCCTTGCCTTGAGCGGAGGCGTAACACACGCCCACAAGGAGCATCAGAGATATGAAAAATATCTTTTTCATAATTATTACCCTTTCTTTTTTATAGTAGTAAATACGTGTTTCTGTTTGTTCTCTGCATGCAAAAGTAATGCTTTTCCTTAAAAAAAGTGGAGAACACTATGTCCTCCACCGTTTTTTTAACAACTTTTCAAAATACTTTTTACTTTTTCGCAGGTCAGTCGGCATCCATAGCCAGACGCAGACCGCGGTGTGCTGTGGCATCGCTTCTCTGACCGTGGTTGCGGTGATGAACCACAGAGAAACGCTCGTCGGAATAGTCGCAACCGCCGCGGTATACGAAACGGTAGCCACCCTCATCGGGCTTCAGTTTGGGTTCGGTACCATATCTCGAGAAGCCTGTGCTTGTCCATTCGGTCACATTGCCGGACATGTCATAAATGCCCAGTTCGTTGGGCAACTTCTGTTTCACAGCGTGAGGACGGTCGCCGCTGTTGGCAAAGCACCATGCAACATCCTGCAGTTCATCGCTGCCAGAGTATTTGTAACCCTTACTCTTGTTGCCTCCCTTGGCGGCATATTCCCATTCTGCCTCGGTGAGAAGGCGGAATTTCTTGCCAGTCAACTGGCAGAGTTTCTTCACGAAATGATTGCAGTCGCCCCAACTCACTTGCTCCACGGGGTTCTGGTTGCTGTCGGCATAGCGCGAGGGGTTCTTGCCCATTACGGCAGTCCACAACTCCTGTGTCACCTCAGTCTCGCCGCAATAGAAATTGCCGACGGTAGCCTGATGGGCGGGCTCATCGCTGCGGAAATCCTGGTCCGTCACCTTATCCTTACCCATGGTGAAGGTCCCTCCTTCTACGTATATCATGGTAAAGGGTACTTTATTAACTGTGATTGTCTGATTTTGCTGGGCGTGTGCGGCACCCAAGGTCATGACCGACAGAGCGGTTAGCAGAAATGTCCTTTTCATATTTTTTTTAGATAAATGTTAGGTTCATGAATTCTGCCGGCAAATGTAATCATTTATTTTTATTAACCGTCAAAAAAAGTTAATTTTTTTTTGAGGCTAAAATACAAAAGAGGGGGCGGCAATAATGTCGCTCCCTCCCTCGCTTATGCAGAATTGTTGCTTATGCAACTACAAAGTTCTAAATTAGAAGTTCAGATACAGACCAAACTGTATGTTGTTTCCATCTATGTTAACACCCCACTTGTTTGTCTTTGTCTTGGTGTTGTTGTCCTTCTCCTGCTCCCAGCCGAGGAAACCGAAGTGAGCCACAAAACTCAGGTTCTTGCTCAAGTTCAGAGCCACACCGGGCTTGAAGCCTATAGAAAGGTTGTCGTTGTCGATTTTTCCATAACTGTTGTTTCCGTACTCGTGTTCGTAAGTCACACCACCGTCGATGAATACGTTCACCAAATCTGTGTGCACGAATGTGTAGCGGGCGTAGGGGTTAACACTGAATGCTTTCTCGCCACCCTTGTTGATACCAGCCCAACCAAAGGCGACACCGGCAGCCCAATCCTGATTGAAGTTGTAACCTACCTCAGGCAGAAGTTTGAAAGCAGTCACATCGTCACCGCCACTAACACTGATGCTGGCCAGACCAACACCACCACCAACGTACACCTGAGCATTAGCACTCACGGCCATCACGGCCATTGCCATAATTACAAAAAACTTTTTCATCTTCTTTTTACTTTAAAAAATAATACCTTTTGTGTTTTGTTCTAAAAATGTTATCTCTGTTTGTTTTCCTATTGGAAATGTTTCGTTCCTGAAATCGGGTGCAAAAGTATGCCGTTTCTCGAAACGCAGCAAATTTTTTAAAGACTTTTTAAGGGTCAAATGTAAACAAATGTTAAAATTTTGCCCATGTCAGTACTTATAACTACATTTGCATGACTTAAATCAAGACGATAAATGACACCTATTTTCATCGCCGGGCCATGTGTAATAGAAAATGCTGAACTGCTGGATACAGTTGCCAGGGAACTGGCGCGTCTGAACAGGCAGTACGGTATAGAAATCATTTTCAAGGCTTCGTACGACAAGGCAAACCGCACTTCGCTGCGTTCGTTTCGCGGTCCTGGAATAGAGCAGGGCCTGCAAATGTTATCAGATATTAAGGAACGATATTCGCTGCGCATACTCACCGATATACACGAGTCATGGCAGGCAGCCCCTGCTGCCCAGGTGGCAGATGTGCTGCAGATACCCGCTTTCCTCTGCCGTCAGACCGACCTGCTGGTCTCTGCCGCACGTACGGGCAAGACTGTGAATATAAAGAAGGCACAGTTTCTGAGCGGTCATGATATGGCTTATCCCGTAGACAAGGCCATGCAGGCAGGTGCCAAGGAGGTGTGGCTCACTGAGCGAGGCAATTGTTTCGGGTATAACAATCTGGTGGTTGACTTTCGTAATATAGCAGATATGTTGGAGATAGTGCCCACTGTCATCATGGACTGCACACACAGTGTGCAGCGGCCGGGTGCAGGCAATGGCTCCACCTCGGGCGACCGTCGTTTCGTGCCCTCTATGGCAAGGGCGGCACAGGCTTTCGGTGCCACAGGTTTTTTCTTTGAGATACATCCCGACCCCGACCATGCACTGAGCGACGGACCCAACATGTGGCCTCTCGCACAGTTTGACGAGGTGGTTAAATCATTGCTGTGACCCCCATATACATTATTATATATAAAAGAAACGCATGAACAACTACGATAGCGATAAATTGCACCACGTGGGTGAGTATGCCGTACAGTGCCTGCGTGATGAGGCTGATGCCCTGTTGGCTCTGATACCACAGATAGATGTTGAGTTTGAACGCGCTGTGCAGATGATACTCTCATGCAGCGGAAAGGTGATAGTGACGGGTGTAGGCAAGAGCGGCCATATAGGTGCCAAGATAGCAGCCACGCTCTCGAGCACCGGCACACCTTCATTCTTCATCAACCCCCTGGATGTGTATCACGGCGATTTGGGCGTGATGACACATGATGATGTGGTGCTTGCGCTCAGCAATTCGGGACAGACGGATGAGTTGCTGCGCTTTATACCGCTGTTGCAGCACATGAATGTGCCCATCATCTCTATGACCGGCAACCCACAGTCGCTATTGGCTAAGTATAGTGACGTGCATATCAAAGTATGGGTGGAGAAAGAGGCCTGTCCGCTCAATCTGGCTCCTACCAGCAGCACTACGGCGGCTCTTGCCATGGGCGATGCCCTCGCCATCGCACTTATGGAGGTGAGGGGCTTCAAACCTCGCGACTTCGCACAGTTCCACCCCGGAGGCAGTCTGGGCAAACGACTGCTAACCACGGCTCAGGATGTGATGCGAAGCAACGACCTGCCGGTGCTGCCTGCCGACATGCATCTGGGAGAGGCTATCATTCTGGTGTCGAAAGGAAAACTCGGACTGGGTATCACACTCAAGGATGAGCGTGTGCAAGGACTGATTACCGATGGCGATATACGCCGTGCCATGGAACGGTGGCAGGCGCAGTTTGTAGAGCATACCGTGGCAGATATCATGACTGTCAATCCCAAGTGTGTGGCACCCGACACGAAGATAACAGAGATACAGCGCATCATGCAGAAACATAAGATACACTCAGTACTCGTGACCGACGAGCAGCAACACCTCCTGGGAGTGGTCGACCACTATTCATGTATGGTGTGATGAGACGATATCTTTTTGTCCTTTTTATACTTCTCCTGTCATGCCACACTGCCACTGCGCAGCGGGCAGACTCGCTCATGGTCTCTGCCATGGAGAACTTGGGCGTGAAGTTTTCCGACAACAACAGTGTCACACTGCTGGTAAACGGACAGGAGAAATTCGACGACCTCTTCACCGCCATCCGTCAGGCACGCAGCAGCATCCATCTGGAATATTTCAACTTCAGAAACGACTCCATCGCTTCCCTGCTCTTCGACCTTCTGGCAGAGCGTGTGGCACATGGGGTGGAGGTCAGAGCCTTGTATGATGCTTTCGGCAACAGCAGCAACAACCGGCCTCTGAAGGCGCATCACATACGAGCGCTGAGGGAGAAAGGGATAGAGATATACGAATTCGACCCAATACGCTTCCCCTGGGTAAACCACGTGTTCTCGCGCGACCACAGAAAGATAGTGGTCATCGATGGCAAGATAGCATATACGGGAGGCATGAACGTGGCAGACTATTACATAAAGGGCACCCCACAGGTGGGCGAGTGGCACGATATGCACTGCCGTATAGAGGGTGACGAGGTCAATTCACTGCAGAAAATATTTCTCGACACATGGAACCACGTCACACACCAGACTGTCAGCGGATCCCAGTATTATCGAGGACTGGGCGACGTGAGTTACATACATGGTCTGAAACCCGACACTACATCTACGCGCGGTCACAAGAAGGTGGCTATCATCAACCGTGAGCCACGGAAATCGCCAAAGATAATCAGACAATTCTATATGCAGGCGATAGAGGGAGCCCAGGACAGTATCAAACTGGTCAATCCATACCTGACGCTGAACCGTAAGTTGTTGCGTGCCCTATACCGTGCCGTGGAGCGTGGTGTAAAGGTGGAGGTGATGATAAGCGAGCGCAGCGACATACCATTGACACCCGACTGCGTGAACTATCGTGCACATCAATTGATGAAGCATGGGGTGAAGGTGTGGGTGTATAAGCCTGGATTCCACCATACAAAGGTGATTATGGTTGACGGGCAGCTATGTACCGTGGGCAGTGCAAACCTTAATGCACGTAGTTTGAGGTGGGACTATGAGGAAAATGCCATAATTCTGGACCGCGAGGTGACACAACAACTGAGCGACCGCTTCGACCGCGACCGCGACCAGTCGTTTCTGCTTACACCTGAGGTTTGGAAGAAGTGGCGCACACCATGGCAGCGCTTCCGCGGCTGGTTTGCCCATCTGCTGGCACCTTTCCTCTGACCAATTCCCTCAAACTCTGTGTCTTCTGAGCCTTTGTGGTGAATTTACTAGCAACCGTCTTTAAGATTGCTTAGAATGTGAACTCGTAGTCGTAGCTGTACGTGCGCACGTAGCACTTCCTGCCCTTCACGATAGGTGTGTACACTGCCTTCCTGACGAACAGCTTCTGTGTGCGCTGACCGCTGTATTTGTCTACCACATACAAGAAGTCGGGCTCATCGGTGAAACCATAGCCACAGATGATACTGTTTCCCTCAATACACATGCGCGAGTTGCACGTCTTGGGTTGACTGGTCCACAGCACCTCGTTGGTGAACAGGTTGATGGCAGAGATGTAGCCGGTGAGATGGTCGTAACCGTCGGAGTAACTCAGTCCGGAGTGATTCACATACATGATGTTGCCCTCTATCATCACATCGTTGATGTATTGTGAAGTGTCCCAGTTGTGTGCTATGCCGTTTTGTTCGTAGTTGGAAAAGTCGTATGCTCCGTACACATTCTTCAGATTCTCATCGGTGATGACCACTCTGTTGGTCTGGCCGTATGATTCACCTATCAGCACCACCACATAGCCACCTGTGTTGATATAATAGCGTGGCAGTATCTCTGTGAATGGCTGGCTCTCAATACGTGTTACCCGGTTGGTGAGCCCGTTGCGCTCAAACCACCATTCATCGTCAGTGATATCGTTTTCACGGCACGACACCTGGCGCAGGGTCACCGTCTTGTGATTGGCCTCTCGTGCCAGTACGTGGCCTTTGAACCACGGAGAGGGCAGAACGGTATACTGGTAGTCATTGATACGAGCAGCATCGTATGTGTCTATGCTCTCCAGTTGTGCATCGGTGTTCCATTCGCTGCTGCGGGCAGGATAGGTGACCAGTCTGGTAGTAGTGGCTTTCTTCTTCTTGCCGCCCTTCTTCTGGGCTGTGGCATTGGCAGGCAGCAGCATGCATAGTATGGCTACGACCGCAATAATGTTGATAGTTCTTTTCATAAGTATGTATTATTTGAATTAACTGTTGACCTTTTCCTTTATCACTCGCTGGTCAGGAGCCTGAGTGCTGTCTTTGGTTGCATTCAAACTAGCCTCTCTCTCATTTGCCTCATCTGTCAGAGGGTCTTTCATCTTTGCTAAAGAGGCATTATGCATCATTGTGAGTTTCAGATATTTACGCATAAAGGCGATCTCTTCCATCTTGTTGCCTTCCTCATCGTAAAAGGTCTTGTCGCCATAGGTCCGACCATCTACTTCCTGCTCTAAAGCCACCTGGCCATTGAGATGATAGTAGCGTATGCAGGTGGTCTTGCCGTCTTCCACTTCCTGACTTATCAGACTGTCCTCGCTCCATATCTGTCCGTTGAATGCCTTGTTGTTCACATATAGTGTGTCCTTGGTCTCGGTGATATTGTCGCTGAAACTGGCCTGCGCCTGTTCCTTCTTCTGACAGGATACGAGTAGCAGGGCCGCGCCCGTAAAGATTAAGAATAAATACTGTTTCATGTAAACGATACTTTTTTGTTTATGTGTTGACTACCACTTCCACAGGGCAGTGGTCGCTGCCCATGATGTCGGTGTGTATGTGTGCCGACTTTATCATGGGCATCAGCCTCTCAGAAGTCACGAAGTAGTCTATGCGCCACCCTATGTTCTTCTCGCGTGCATGGAAACGGTATGACCACCAGGAGAATTCCTGTGTGTCGGGGTGCAGACGGCGGTAGGTGTCGGCAAAACCCGAAGAGAGGAGTTTACTGAATCCACCACGCTCCTCATCGGTGAAGCCGGGGTTGCGGCGGTTGGATGCTGGGTTCTTCAGGTCTATCTCCTCATGAGCCACGTTCAGGTCGCCACAAAGGATGACGGGTTTCTCCTTGTCCAACTGCATCAAGTATTGCCGCAGTGCTTCGTCCCACTGCATGCGGTAGTCTAAGCGTCTGAGTCCGTCCTGCGCATTGGGCACGTATGCCGTGACCAGGAAGAACTGTGGCATCTCCAGTGTCACCACCCTGCCTTCATGGTCGTGCTCGTCTACGCCCAGGCCATAGCGCACGCTCAGAGGCTTGTGTCGTGTGAATATGGCGGTGCCGCTGTAACCCTTTTTCTCAGCGTAGTCCCAGTATGACCGATAGCCCTCGAACTGCAAGTCTATCTGCCCCTGCTGCAACTTCGTCTCCTGCAGGCAGAAGAAATCGGCATCCAGAGTGTTGAACACCTGTTCGAACCCTTTGGTCACACATGCTCTCAGTCCGTTGACGTTCCACGATATGAATTTCATATTGTCCTCTTCGTTTATATCCGTTTACTCTCTCCACGCAGCAGGTTCATAAACTCCTGTCGGGTCTTGGCTTGGTTGAATGCTCCACTGAAGTCGCTGGTAGTAGTGATGGAGTTTTGTTTCTCCACCCCTCTCATCTGCATGCACATATGTTTGGCTTCTATCACCACCATCACCCCAAGTGGGTGCAAAGTGTCTTGTATACAGTCTTTTATCTGTTGGGTGAGCCGTTCCTGCACCTGCAGGCGGTGGCTGTAGATATCCACCACGCGTGCTATCTTGCTCAGTCCGGTGATATAGCCGTTGGGTATATACGCCACGTGTGCCTTGCCGTAGAAGGGCAGCATGTGGTGTTCGCAGAGCGAGAAGAAGTCGATGTCCTTCACTATCACCATCTGGTTGTATTTCTCTTCGAAGAGGGCATCGGTGAGTACCTTGTGTGCATCCTGTTCATAGCCGCGAGTAAGCACCTGCATGGCCTTAGCCACCCTCAGTGGAGTCTTGAGCAGTCCTTCTCGTGTAGGGTCCTCGCCCAGCAGGGTGAGTATGTCGTGGTAGTGGTGTTGCAGTTGTTCCAGTCCTGGCCTTATGTCGTTGTCTGCGTTCATCGGTATGTTATCTGTGTTTGGCGGTGATAGTAGTTTTCACTATACATGCCTGTTTATAGCCGAATTTCTTTATAGTCTTGAGCAGAGAGTTGGCATGCTCTGCCTTGCGGAAATTGCCTATGCGTGTGGTCCAGCGTGGTGTGTTGAAATGCACGTACACAGCCTGCGAGGGCAGTCTCTTCTTCAGTTCGCTGCCCACCTGTTCGGCTTTGATGCGGTCTTGGCGTGTGTTGCCGCCTGCAAATGCCTGCACGCGGTAGCCCACTATCTTGCGTCCGCCGCGCATCACCTTCTTGCTGGTGTCCACCGGACCGCTTGTGTCTTCTATATAGTTGCGCTCTTTCTGCTTCTTCTTTTCCTTCTCCTGTGGTTCGCGGCGACGCTCTTTTGGTTTGTCGCTCTTCTTCTCATGCTCAGTGGCATGGCTGTTGTTTTCCGTAGCGTGACTGCCGCCCTCGGTGGCGTGGTGCTGTGCGTCGCCCTGTGCGGTCGAGGGAGTGGTGGTCTCCTGTTTTTGTGTGTTTTCCTGTTTTTTCGGACCATTCACCAGTTTGCTTATGTCATCGCTCTGGGTCACACTCACGTTGCCTTGGTTCTTCGTCTCGTTGGTGTTCTGGGCATAGGTGCCAAACACTGTGAAGAGTGCCATGAGTGTCAGTACTAATTGTTTTTTCATTCCTCGTTGTTAAAAGGTGTTTGAGGCGTGTATGCTTTTTGTAAATTTGTAAAATGGTCTGCAGCACCCCGTGACAGGAGCGCTGCCGACCTTAGATGATTGTTATGGTTATTATTTCCAGGCGTCGATGATGCCGCGGAAGTCGGCTGCTTTGAGCGAAGCGCCTCCGATGAGTCCACCGTCGATGTCGGGTTTTGCAAAGAGTTCGGGAGCGTTGCTTGCCTTGCAACTGCCGCCGTAGAGGATGGTAGTGTCGTCAGCCACCTGCTCGCCATAGCGTTCTGCTATGATGCTGCGTATGTAGGCATGTATCTCCTCTGCCTGGTCGCTGGTAGCGGTCTTGCCGGTACCGATGGCCCAGATGGGCTCGTAGGCTATCACTATCTTGCGGAAGTCCTCTTCAGAGAGGTTGAACACGCTACCTTCCAGTTCGCTCTTCACCACCTCGTTCTGTATGCCTTGCTCGCGCTCTTCCAGACTCTCACCGATGCAGAAGATCACCTTCAGGTCGTTTTTCAGAGCCAGAAGCACCTTCTCTTTCAGTATTTCGGGAGTTTCGCCATAGTAGCCGCGGCGCTCGCTGTGACCCAGTATCACATAGTCGGCACCGGTGCTCTTCACCATTTCGGCAGACACCTCACCGGTATAGGCACCCTTCTCCTTGTCGGCACAGTTCTCGGCACCCAGAGCGATCACCTCTTTGTTGAGAACAGGTGCAATGCATGCCAGGTGGATGAAAGGTGTGCAGATTACCACGTCGCAATTGGGCTTCTCTGCGGTCAGTTGTTCGTTTAACTCTTTGGCTAAAGCCATTCCTTCTTGCAGGTTCAGGTTCATCTTCCAGTTGCCTGCTACAATCTTCTTTCTCATTGTTTTTCTTGTTTTGTGGATGATAATTTATCTGTTGTCTGTACTTCTTCTTTCTTCTTGCGCAACCTCCGTGTCCATGTCCACAGACGGTCGGCGAGGGTGAGCAGCAGCAGTGGCAGCACGAACCATATCAGTATGCGTGCTATCTTCACTGCCACCTGGTCGGTGGGCATTTGTCCCCATTCGCTCTTCTCCAGTGGCACGTTGAGTGTGCTCATGTCGGGCAGTTGGTTGTGGCTCCATTTGCGTATCACCGTGCCATCGTGCAACAGCAGCAGTCCGGGGTTGCTGCGTATGATGGTCTTGAGGGTGGTGCCGTCGGCACGGCAGAAGGGATATTCAGCCCCGGTGAGGTCGCGCCAGCGTTCTATGTCGTCATCGTTGCTTGCCGTCACACCGTAAAACTCATATCCCTGCTGTGTGCAGTACTCGTATATCTGGTCCAGTTCGCCGAAATGGCTGTCGTCGGCATGTTCCAGAAAGGGTGCCACAAGCAGCATGGTGTATGATTTAGACTGAAGCAGCGAGTCGGTGATATCCTCACCCGTGTCGGTACGCTCCAGGTTGAAGTCGTGTATCGGTGGCACATATCCTTCCGAGGTCTGCACCGTCTTGCTGTCTATGAATGTCCATGTGGAGTCGGGATAGTTGTCGAGTGTGAACTCCTTGCGCACCCCGTCTTTCTCCAGGATGAAGGTAGTGTCGAACGTAGGTCCTTTCTCGCCCTCGGGTATCTGCATGCCTTCGCGTATGTTGGCTCCGATGTGATAGGGGCGGAAGTCGAATATTGGCAGTGTATATAGGCAGTAGACACTGGTGGCAAGTATGAAGAGTATGGTATAGTTGATTACTATCCACTGGTTGGTGCGTGATATGAAGCGCATCATCTTCAACGGCCACATCATGATGACAACAGCCAGTGCCAGTAGTACGATATTCTTGAGCAGAGTCTGTGTGTTGGTGAGGGTTATGGCATCACCGAAGCAGCCGCAATCAGTCACGGGGTTGGCTATTGCCAGCCACAGTGTGATGATTGTCATGACAGCGAGGAAGCAGACGGTGACGCGCGAGGTCAACCTGCGGTGTATGGCGAAGAGCAGCAGTATGCCCAGGGTGAACTCCAGGCCTGCCAGTAGCACCGAGGCACCCAGCGTGCACCAGTCGGGCACCACCTCGCCCAGACCCGCAGCCATCAGATAGTCCTGTATCTTATACTGCGTGCCGAGGGGGTCTACGGCTTTGACGAAGCCGGAGAAGATGAACGTGCAAGCCACTATCAGGCGACTCACATTTACCAATATGCCTTTAATCCTGCTCACTGAGTTTGATGACGCCAAAGACGGCGTAGTTGATGATATCTAAGTAGTTGGACGCTATGCCTTCGCTCACCAGGGTGGCGCCCTCATGGTCTTCTATCTCTTTCACGCGCAGTATCTTGGTGAGTATCAGGTCGGTGTAACTGCTCACCCTCATGTCTCGCCATGCCTCACCATAGTCGTGGTTCTTGCGTGTCATCAGTTGCAGTGCCTCTTCGGCGTGGCGGTCGTAGTGCTGCATAGCCTCCTCGATGGTCATGTCCACGTGGTCGGCAAATCCCTGCTCCAGTTGTATCAGTCCCACTATACCGTAGTTGATCAGTGCCACAAACTCACCCTCTATGCCCTCGTCAACCATAGCCTGCTGACCAGTCTCGAGAGAGCGTATGCGCTTGGCTTTGATAAACAGTTGGTCGGTGAGCGATGATGCACGCAGTATGCGCCATGAGGCACCGTAGTCGTGCAACTTGTCTACGAACAGTGAGCGGCACTTGGCAAGAGCATTGCCAAACTGCTTCTGCGTCTTCTGATAGTCGGTATTCATTACAACAACATTTTGATTGCAAAGGTACTCCAAGTTTACGACATAAAAGAAAGAAGCGTGAGAAAAACCAAATAATATTTGAGTTTTTCCGAGTCGTTCATTGTTAAAGTCGTAAAAAACAACTAATTTTGCAGCCCAAAACGCTACTACAAGAAATGAGAGACCTCACCGATGCACAGTTGGCTGAATGCCTGGACCGTCCCATATTCCACCATATCTCAGAGACAGCAGACTCCTTGGGACTGGAGTGCTATGTGGTGGGAGGCTATGTGCGCGACCTCTTTTTGGAACGCCCGTCAAAGGACATCGACGTGGTGGTGGTGGGCAGTGGCATAGAGCTGGCACAGGCTTTGCGCGAGCGTTTGGGCCGCAGGGCTCACCTCTCTGTGTTTAAGAATTTTGGTACTGCCCAACTCAAGTATATGGGTGAGGAGGTGGAGTTTGTGGGTGCAAGGCGAGAGAGTTACCAACGTAATTCCAGAAAACCCATTGTAGAGGACGGCACATTGGAAGACGACCAGAACCGCCGCGACTTCACCATCAATGCCCTTGCCGTCTGCCTGAACCAGGCCCGTTTCGGCATGCTCGTCGACCCCTTCGATGGTGTGGCAGACCTCTTCGACGGTATCATCCGCACACCCCTCGACCCCAATGTCACTTTTTCTGACGACCCGCTGCGTATGATGCGCTGCGTGAGGTTCTCTGCCCAACTGAATTTCAATATCGAAGAAGAGACTTTTGAAGCCCTGCAAAACAATGTGGAACGACTGAAAATAATCAGTGGAGAGCGCATCATCGACGAACTCAATAAAATCATGATGACACCACTGCCCAGCCGAGGTCTCTTTGAATTGCAACGCTGCGGAATACTACCCTTGATATTGCCTGAACTGCAGGCTCTCG
>CAMHPC010000048.1 GCA_946186945.1 uncultured Prevotella sp. | reverse complement strand
GGATAGGAGCGAAGTCGTTCAGAGCCTTGGTCATAGGAGCCAAGCAGTTGGTGGTACAAGAAGCTGCTGAGATAACGGTGTCAGCCGGAGTCAGAGTCTTGTGGTTCACATTGTAAACGATAGTTGGGAGGTCGTTGCCAGCAGGAGCAGAGATGACAACCTTCTTGGCACCTGCCTTGATGTGTGCAGAAGCCTTCTCCTTAGATGTGTAGAAACCGGTGCACTCGAGAACAACGTCTACGTTGAGCTCACCCCAAGGCAGTTCTGCTGCGTTGGGAACAGCGTAGATGGTGATTTCCTTTCCGTCCACGATGATAGAGTTGTCTGTAGCCTCTACAGTGTGCTTGTTCTCGCCGAACTTGCCAGCGAAACCGCCCTGAGCTGTGTCATACTTCAGCAGGTGAGCGAGCATCTTTGGACTTGTCAAGTCGTTGATAGCGACTACTTCATAACCTTCAGCCTCGAACATCTGACGGAAAGCGAGGCGACCGATACGGCCAAAGCCGTTAATTGCTACTTTTGTCATAATTGCAAATTACTTTTTTATAAATATTGGGTTATAATCCGTTACTTTATAAAGAATTTGTTGTCTGAAAAGACACATATTCCTTTCCGCTCGCAAAGTTACAAAAAATATCTATTCTTACATAAGAATTCATTGTTAAAAATTCAAAATCTCACCACATAGATTCGTAGAACACTACCTTCTGACTAACCAAGGTGTGCAGTCTGTTCAAGGTTTATAATATTCTCATCCAAGTACATGGCTTTCTGCTCATGCCTGTAATAGCCATATACTGTCTTTACTCCATCGGGAGTAGTAAGTTCAAAGGCTTGTGGAGTGGAGGAGGTTTCTATTTCACCTGCTCCCTGATAGCTTCCGCTATCTCTAAGACCTCGTCCTCTGAGGGATTCTCTTGATGATGCTTCTTGATCCAATCCATCATTGTCCCTATTTGTTCTTCTGTTTGACAACAAGCTACTACTATCGTAGTTACTTCCATGCTTATTCTCATACTGTGTAAGCAGGCTACTAAGTATTTCCGCATTTTCTTTATATCCATCTAGTATTTCTTTAATTTGTTTTATGCCTAAATTTTCAATATTATGCCTGTCTACAACTTCAAAGCCATAACCTGTTTCTTCTCTATTTTCTTCAAAGTTCTCTACAGAAGTATTTATTTTGAAAGCCATTTTACCGTCTTTAGATAAGTACCAAATACCTTTAGTCCTATCTGTTGTCTCAGTCAAATTCTGTATAAAAGATTGTATTTCTTGTTTGTACTTTCTTTCTGAAGGGAGTTTGAAGATGTCATTGGATAATTCGTTCCTGTCTCTGCTTAAATGAAACGCTGAGACATCGTTTTTAATATGCCGAGGAGTAGTTCTTCTACCTCTTCCACCACCACGTCCTTGCCGTCAACTTGTAACTTTATGTTAAATTTTACGTCTTTTGCCATGTTTTTCTTATTTTTTTTTACATAAGAAATCTTTGATTTTGCTATATTTGCACTGAATTATCACCTAACTACTAATTATATGAAACTCAAACCGCAAGGTAGAATACTTCGCAGATGATGGATTATTTTTATTCTGGGTATCATCTTGGTTATTTTCGCCCTAAAATTTAATTGGGAAACAATAGGCGGTTATGCCATGCTTGCTATTATCATATCCTTTTCCCGTATTTTTGGTATAACCTTCGATAATGAAACCACCAAATACGATTTTAACGGCCGAAGACAGGGTGCAGATAGCCTCTTTGAATATGAACCGGGCGATAAAGAGTATGAGAAGGAAAAATACTGGCAAGAGAACGACTAACTATCCATAGTACTAACCACCCTCTCAAATCTCCGTCGGCTCTCTTCCTTGCTCATGGGCTTGGCGGGATGCTGCTTGCGCTGCTGCGCTTTATCCCACGGCAGGGGTAAAAGTTTCTCGGGCGTGAGTTTGTTCTTCACGTGCGGCTGGATGACGATAGCGGCAAGCAGGCGCATGCGCTCCCATTCATCCTTGTAGTCGGTCTCGCGCTGGTCGTGGAATGCCCGGCATATACACCCGAATTCCTCGGGAGTGAGTCCGCAGAAATCGTCAAACGACAATCGGAGGCACCCCAGGGCAAAGCCTAAGTACTCGTCTATGCCTGTTTTTTTTTGGCTGCGTCGCCCTCACCAGTAGTATCACCAACTGGTTCTGCCTTGTTGGCCTCCGACCATGCTGCCGCGTCCTTCATTCCCTTTGAGGCCAATGCCTCATCCATCTTCAGGATATTAGCCTCTGTGATGTCCGAGAAAGTAATCATGCCACACCATTGCTCGAACCAACGTAGGAAACGCTCGTAACGCTCCTGACTGTCCTCTGCTCTGCCATACTTACGTATCATCGCACGCTCCTTGGGTGTTCCCATAATTTTTTTTGTTGTTTTTTAGCCGTTTCAATGCTTGTGTATACACTTTTGTAATCACATGTGAATACATTTCTGCATTATGATAAATTATGATATGTTATGATTATACATTCGTTTCCTTCGAGGTTTACCCCCTTATAGAGCAAAACACGTTGACAATCACTACATTACAAATCTATCTCGCTGAAAATCAACAAAAACAGGAAGCCAATTTCTTGACTTCCTGTTTAACTTTGGCGGAAGGTGAGGGATTCAAACCCCCGATACCCGAAAAGGGTATACCGGATTTCGAGTCCAGCGCGATCGATCACTCTGCCAACCTTCCTCTTTTCGCGGATGCAAAAGTAATAATAATTATCCTAAACGAGCAAATGTACGTGGTGATTTAACGGTTGTTAACAGTTGCGTGTCTCTGCCTGCTTTCCTGCACCGTCTTCACGTCCTCATCGCTTTCTTATATCCACGAAACCCACCAGACGATCGGTTCTGCCTCCCATGTCGCGATAGTACACCAGAGCCTGATAAGTGTTTTCTGTCTCGAAGAAACTGCCTTCACCCTCTGCGGGATGTGTGCGGTCGTTGGCATCCAGACTGAGGTATTGGTATGAGTAGTAGCCTTGTTTCATAAGCACGTCGACGGTGTATGCCTTCTTCTCCTGGTCATAGGTCATCAGGTATCTTGGAGTGAAGCGGTCGTATGTCCACTGTCCGTTCACATACACCTCGTCGTCGGTCTGCGGTCCTGGTTTCACGAAGTGCACCCACACGTATTCGCAGGTGCGGTCGTTTTCTACATTGTCGCTGTTGCGTATGTAGAAGGCGCCGTTGGCATCCTCATCGTACACATAACTGCGTCGTGGAGAGTCCTCGAAGGGGTACACGTGATACATCTCGCCATCCCATCTGATGCGGTCTATGCCCATGGTGGGGTGGTCCACGTCGAGTATCTCAAACTTATGGTATTCGTTGCCGCCGTCGAAGATAAGGTCGCGGCAGTGTTTCCATTCCAGCCCGCTGGCTGTCTCGTACTGTGGTTTCACGTTGATGCGGGCGTTGTCCCACCTGCCGTTTTGCAGTACCACGGTATGTATCTGCATGTCGGGGCGTGTCACCTGCAAGGGGCCGTAGTTCACTTTCATCTCTACCTGTTGGTGCGATGCGTTTACGTCTATGTCGGTGTCGGTGGTCACGCCCATCTGTATCTTCACCTTATCCTCTGCCACCATGAAGTAAGCATGCAACACGTCTTCGCCGCTGTCGTCGTCATACACTGTCAGCCGGTAGTTGCCGCTGAGTTTCAGTCGGCAGCGGCTGTTGGGTATCGACAGTTTGTAGTGGGTGTACAGGGTGTTGGTATTGATGCTCTCCACCATGTCGTCTATGGTGTTGCCCTCGGCAAAGCCGTCCATATAGTCGGTGTCGAAGAGCTCGGTGCTGGGTTGCCAGTCGGCTTGGCAGTGCACTATGCGATAGGCATAACGGTGATATTCGTGGGTCAAGTCGTCGAAGGAGATGTGTATGCGCTCTCTACCACCCAGGGGTATCACGGGCATCGACAACCATTTCTGGCCCGCCACCACTTGCAGCGATGCGATGTTGTCGGTCAGCATCTGGTGCCGTTGGGCACAGAGTGATGTGGTGCTCAGTATAAATGTCAGTGTCAGCAACAGTTTCTTCATTGTCTTGTTTTTATTTTCCTTTTTCATAGGTTATACTCTCTTATCAGTGCCATCCATTCCTTGTCCTTGCTGTGGCTCAGCATCTTTTCCCATTCCTCGTCGCTCACCTTTCGGGGAGATGCGTGGCAGGTATGGGACATATACTGCATCCATGTCTGCCGCCGGTAGTGGCTCAGTATGATGATGGGTTGGCTTCTTGCTCCTTGTGCTTGGGATATGATATCGGCTGCCACCAGGTCTACTGGTGATATGTCTACTTCCTTGTCTGCCCACCGTTGCGGGATGACACCTGTGTGACTGATGATATCCACCAGTTTCATAAATGCGTTCTTGTCTCTGCTTGTCCGCCAACTGTCACTCGTTGCGCTGGCGGTCAGGTTGCCCACACGTATCACCTGACCCTGCAAACCGTTGTGCAGTGCTTCCAGAACCATACCCTCTGCCATGAACTTGCTCTTTTCGTAGTCGTTGTGAAATGTCTGTCCCTCATACCATTGGCGTGCCGTAATGCTCATGTCGCCGCCTACACTCACAGTAGAGATGTGCAACAGGCTGGCGGAGGCATGGCGGCAGAGGTCTATGACGTGGTATGTGCCCCTCACGTTGGCGCAGTAAATATCCTTGCCAGGGGCAAAATGTTTCACTATGGCTGCGCAGTGTATCACTGTGTCTATGCGCAGTGCTCTCATGCGTGTCATATCCTCCATATTGCTCACATCGCCGTACTCTATGGTCAGACGGTTGAAGTAGTGGTAGAGTGGCGGCATCTTTCCGTAGAAGTAGTGGTCCATGGCAGATAGAAGTTTCTCTGCTGCCGCCTCATGGTCCGTGGCGTGCACTATGCATACTATGTGGGCATGGCTCTGTGTCAACAGAATGTGCAACAGGTGACAGCCCAGATAGCCCGATGCACCGGTGATGAGCACTCTGTGTGGTGCTGTAGGTAGTACCGTGCTGTGTTCTGGCTCTCTGTTGAGCATGGTTGATATCATTTCGCGTCGCCAGTCCTTGACGGTCACGTGCAACCAACTCTTTTGCATCCCCACTTGTGCTGCCATCGCACGTATGGTGGGATGGTGAAAGACGGTGGAGTAGTTGAGTGTGAGGCCGCGGCGGGCACATGCGCCTGTGAGTGCCATGGCAGTGAGTGAAGTGCCGCCGAGCAGGAAGAAATTATCGTCTATACCCACATCGTCTGTGTGTAGCACTTCGCACCAGGCATCACACAGCAGTTGCTCGGTGTGGGTCTGTGGTGGACAGACTTGTCGCATGCCGGTGTTGTCGGGTTGGGGTAGATGGTGAACATTGGTCTTGCCAGAGAGCAAGTGGGGCATGTCTGCCATCTGTTTCCACCGAGTGGGCACCATGTAGCGTGGCAGTAGTTGCAACAGTCGCTCTCTCAGCACGTCGGGCGTGAGGCGGTCGTCGTGGGTGGTGTACCATGCACTCAGGTGCGAGGCACTGCCCACGCTGGTGGCTGCCACATGCACCTCGTCTATGCCGTCTATCTCCTTCAGTACTGCCTTCACTTCGTCTGGTTCCACCCGTTGACCGTTTATCTTCAATTGGCTGTCCTTGCGCCCGATGTATTCCAGCAGACTGTTGGCATTCCACCGCACGCGGTCGCCAGTGTGATACACTCTGCCCTCTGCCCATGGACACGGTGTGAAGCGTTGGGCGGTCAGAACCTCGTCTGCCCAGTATCCGAGTGCCACCTGGTCGCCGCCTATCCACAATTCGCCTATGGCACCTTCGGGCAACAGGTGCCCACTCTGGTCTACCACATACACATCTACGGCGGGAAGGGGTCTGCCTATGGGCACGGGGTGGGGCGGGGCATCGCCGTTCTTGCCGTCCCATTCATGCCATGTGGCATCTACTGTGCACTCCGTGGGTCCGTAGGTGTTCATCACCCTGTACGGCACGGTGGGCATGCGGGTCAGCACGTCGCCTCCCAAACACAGGTAGTTGAGTGTTACCTCCTGCTCGCTCACCATCAGTCCCACCTGTGGGGTGTAGCAGCCGCCGTTCACCCTGTGCCTGCGCAACATCTCCGTCAGCAGAGGCAGGTCGCGCCGCGTCTGTTCGTCGGCTATCACCACACTGCCACCGGCGGTGAGCACGGGCAGCAGGTCTTCTATGCTAGCATCGAAGGCTACGGAGGCTTGGCAACTGATGCGGCTGTCGGCATCCAACTGCCACTGACGCACTATGAAGTGTACGAACGCCGTCAGGGCACTGTGGGCTATCATCACTCCCTTGGGCTTGCCTGTGCTGCCCGAGGTGTAGAGGATGTATGCCGTACCATCGGGGGTGGAAAGGTCGAGGGTGAGGTCGGCGCTGTCGTCTGCAGGCTCGTCTATGTATATCACGTTAGCCGCCTGCCACTCTTCGGGGTGCCACCCATATGTGCTCACTGTGGCGTGTGTGGTGAGCACACAGTGTGCACGGCAGTCGCCGATGATACCCGTTATGTGTTGCTCCGGACTCTCTGCATCCACCGGCACCATCGTCATTCCGCTGCGCATGATGGCTGCCATGCCTGTCAGCAGATGGCGGTTGCGCTCTGTGGCCAGCACTACGTTGCCGTTGCTATAGCCCGTAGAGAGTAGGCGGTGTGCCACCTCGGCGGAATGTCGGTTGAGCGTGTGGTAGGTGATGCTGCCGTGGTTGTCGATTACGGCTGTGGCATCGGCACTCTTGATGCTTTGCTTGAGCCACATACTCACCCATGTGAGGTGGCGGTCGTATGTCTGTCGCTCTCCCCTGCCCAGTGCCAAGAGACTGTGCTGTTCTGTCTGGTCGGTGAGAGTGATGTGTGAAAGTGGGGCGTCAGTGTGGAGCATGAGTTGACCTGCTACGTGGCGCACGCTCTTGGCAAGCGAGCGCAACTGTGTGGCGTCGAGGAATTTGTCGCTCACCTCGAAGCGTATCTCTATCTCCGTGGGGTGAACGTATACCACGCAACTCACGTCGCTGTTGCTGTCGGAAGAGTGATATTGGGTGCACTGCACTCTCTCGCCGCCTATCTCTATTTTTTCACTCACGTTGCTGCTCTGATAGGCGAAGGTGGTGGCGGGTTCCATGTTCAGGTCGCTGCACAGATGGGTGAAGGGGTAGGCGCTGTAACGTATGGCGGAGCGGAGGGCTGTGCGCATCTCGCGGAGCAGTGTGCAGACTGTCTTCTCGGCACTGCAATCCACAGATATTGGCAGACTGTCTACGAACATGCCGTAACTGTGACGCCATTCCCGGCGTCTGCCGTGATGCAGAGTGAAGAAATGCACCTCGTCTTCACCGCTCCAGCGTGAGAGGGTAAGGCTCCAGGCTGCCATAAACAACTGGTGAGGGGTGACGTTATGACTCTCGCACCATTTTTCTACCTCGTCACGGTGCATGTATTCGCTCGCCTTGTGCCATTTGCCCCAAGGGTCGTGGGGCATGCTGCACGCACGGGTGAACTGTTTGCCGCGCAGTGTCTTGCGGTAGTATTCCGACCCCTCGCGATAGGCTGGGCTGAGTAGTGCCCTCTGGTAGTGGTCGGCTGCCAATGTCTGTCCGTCGCTCTCTTCACGGAGGGGCTCGCCTGCGTATGCCCGCGGCAGGTCCTCTTGCAAAAGTTGGGCAGAGAGGGTATAGCCATCGGCTATGCTGTGGTGACAGTCTATGAGCAGGTAGTGGTGCCGAGGGGTGGTCAGTATCTCAAATCGACAGAGGGATTCCATGCTGAAGGGGTGAAAAGGACGGACGAACTCGTGTATCTCTCGCTCTACCTCTGCCTCTGCCGTGTGCCTGTGGACCACTTGTGGGAACATGACGGGATGCATTACTACCTCACCGCTGGGCTTTCTGTTGAAGTTCATTCTCAGTGCGCGTCGAACACCTATAATGCTGCGCATGGCAGCGGTCAGCCGCTCTGCATCTATACTCAGGGGCAGGGTCACTACCACGGGCAGGTTCATGTTGGCATGGTCGCTACTGCGCAACCATGCCAACAGTATTCCCTCCTGGGGCGGAATGATGGGTATGGACGGGGGTGGCATGGTCATGACTGGTTCTTATTATGACAGTATAACGTGTTTTTGATGTTGCAAATTTACATTTTTTTTCAAAAAATTATTTGCATTGGATTTTTTTTGATAACTTTGTGCTTGAAAAAGTTTATCGTGCGGAGTTATCTTATTGCTGCACCATGTCACTAAAAAAGAATAGTAGTTATGAAATGCCCGAAATGTTCTGCCAACGTGCCCAACAACGTTGATTTCTGCCCAGTGTGTGGCACTCGCATCTCTATGGCTGGCGATGCCACCCGTATGCAACCGCCACAGCAGACACAGCAACAATACTATGGTAACCAACCACCACAGCAGCCGTACTATGGCCATCAGCAGCCACATTATCCGCAGCCACGCCGGCGCAGCAATGCACCGCTATGGGCTCTCGTGGGAGTGCTGGCGGCTGCCGTACTGGGCGGTGGTGGATATCTGCTTTACGATACACTCAACAAGAAGAATGCACCAGCACCAGCACCGGTAGTGGCACCGGCGCCGGCCACTACTAACACTAATACCTCGTCTTCAGACGTCAAGACGGAAACCGAGAAACCCTCTGCCACGGTGACTGAGCAGCCAAAGAAGGTGGAGGTGATAGACAAACCCGGCACCACCACAGTGATAGACGAGCCGGTGCGGCAGGCTCCACCACAGAGCGTATCACCGGCATACGTGGCTCTCAGCGGCACACTCAATGGCGACGATGTGCGCTTCTCGCTCAACAAGCGGGGCGGCGGCGAATACTATACAGGCACCTTCACAAACTACACGCAGAATGTGACGTGGAGCGTGAGTGGATATTATGACGGCACCTCGCTGTCGCTCACCAGCAACGGACTGAAGAGGAACTGGTCGTTCAATGCCTCTGGCAATCCGCTCACCGGCTACTGCTCCAACGGCTCTATCACCTATTCGATGACTCTCTACCCATAGACTGCTCGTCCAACTGCCTGCGTGTGTGCTTATTGGCCAGGTAACTGAGTGCCATGACCAGCAAAGTGGGGCACAGCAGTATGAAATGTACTACGAAGGCGGCTGTGCCACGGTCGGGCCAGAACAGCATAAACAGTATGGCCACTGTCAGTTCCAACACGAAATTGATGGTGGCCACTACTATTGTGGTCATATTGAGCACACCGGCACGCTCGCGGTCTGAATAGGTGGCAAGCATTATCAACAGGTAACTCACCACCACCATCACCACAGATATCCACAGGGTGGGGTGATGCTCGTAGTCGAACAGCACAAGAAACAGTACCAACAACATCACCGGCACTATCAACCATACCAGTGCCTTTATTATCTTCTCTGCCATTACTAATGAATAAAAAAGAAAAAAACTCCCTGCTCGCTCATCCTCTGAGCCGCAGGGAGCAGTTAATGTTTTAAGTATAGCGTGCTTGAATGTTATTTTTTCTTCAACAGGTCACGTATCTCGGTGAGCAGTTTCTCCTCTGCGGTGGGCTCGGGTGCAGGAGCAGGCTCCTCTTCCTTCTTCTTGTTGAATTTGTTTATACCCTTGAGCATGATGAAAATACAGAATGCCACAATCAGAAAGTCTACCACGTTCTGTATGAATGTACCGTAGTTGAGCGTAGCGGCATTCTCGCCTTCGCCCAGTGTCACGGCCAACTTGGTGAAGTCTATTCCACCGGTAACCTTACCTACCAATGGCATCAGCACATCGTCTACCAACGAAGATACTATCTTGCCAAAGGCACCGCCAATGATTACACCTACAGCCATGTCAAGAACATTGCCCTTCATGGCAAACTCTTTAAACTCTTTGATAAATCCCATAGTTTCCTTTTTTTTTATATTATTTTAATAAATGAATTGTCACTATTTCGATGCAAATATAATTATTTTTTTGCAACTCTGCGTGCGTAATGAAGAAAAGTTTTGGTTTATACCGCTTTTTTTGCCCTGGCTGTGGGTGCGTGTAACATGTGCTCAAATTGTAAAACCATATAAATTTAAAACATGATGGATAGTCACTAACACAGAGTATGGAAAAAAGAAGTCGTTATGCTTTGCTGAGCGGCTTTTTTTTCTTATTTTTGCCGCATGATAGTGATACTCGGACCTACTGCATGTGGCAAAACCACTGTCGCCACACACCTCGCTGCACATATCGGGGCTGAGATAATCAGTGCCGACAGCCGGCAGGTGTACAGACGTATGGACATAGGTACTGGCAAGGACCTGGACGAGTATGTGGTAGATGGCACCGCAGTGCCATACCACCTTATAGATATATGCGAACCGGGAGAGAAGTACAACCTCTTCGAATATCAGCGCGACTTCCTCAATGCATATCACGATATCACAGCACGTGGACACCAGGTGATACTCTGCGGAGGAACAGGACTGTATATAGAGGCGATAGTGAATGGTTACCAACTGTCTGAAGTGCCGCAAAACCCGCGACTCAGAAGCCAACTCGAGGGACTGTCGCTCAGCCAACTCACCGAGATGCTGAAAAAACTGAAAGCAGCACTGGGGGAGAATATGCACAATACTACCGACGTGGACACTCCCCAAAGGGCTATCAGAGCCATCGAAATAGCCGACTATCAATTATCTCAGAAAACCGGCACTCGCTCGTTTCCGCATATACCGTCGGTGGTCATCGGACTCGATATCACACGCGAGGCAAGAAGACAACGCATCTCCACACGACTCAGACAACGACTCGAACAGGGTATGGTGGACGAGATAAGAGGCATAATCCACAGCGGGGTGAGCCCTGAAGACCTGATGTACTACGGACTGGAATATAAATACGTCACTCAGTATGTCATCGGACAGTGTACATACGAGGAGATGTTCACACAACTGGAAATAGCAATACACCAGTTTGCAAAAAGACAGATGACATGGTTCAGAGGCATGCAGCGCAGAGGTACACACATACACTGGGTGAATGCCATGCAACCAATAGAAGATATATTGACACAAATACTGAAAATAACCACAGACTGCTGAATACCTAATTATGACTGCTAAATCAAATACCTGGGCAGTGATATACTGCCCCAAGACTGGAGCCTTCAGACCACATAAAAGGTGGCAACGCATAGAACGATGCCTGAAGGAACAACAGGTGAAATACGACTTCGTGCAAAGCGAGAATGCTGCCGGCGTGGGACGACTGGTGAAAATGATGGTCGACAATGGCTATCACTATATCATCATCGTGGGGGGCGACTCTGCACTCAACGATGCTGCCAACGCTATTATGATGGTGCCTGCAAAAGAGAGGGAGAACGTCAGACTGGGTGTCATACCCAATGGCAGGTTCAACGACTTCGCACACTTCTGGGACTATCAGGAAAACGATGTAGAACAGGTAATAAAGAGCCTGAAAAAGGGAAATACTCGAAAGATAGACCTGGGATGCATCAGATATACCAATAAAAACGGTGAGCGATGCCACCGCTATTTCCTCAACAGTCTCACTATCGGACTGGTGGCGTCGGTCATGAACATGCGACGAAAGACACGTAGCATCATCGGCTCGAAAACTCTGGCATACATACCGTCCACTTTGCTCATGATATTCCAGAGACTGGAGTATAAGATGCACCTCAATATCAATGCCGACGAGGTGAAGCGCAAGGTGATGACTGTGTGCATAGGCAACGCATCGGGATATGGATTTACTCCCAGTGCAGTGCCATACAACGGCTTGCTCGATGTGTCGGTGGTATACCATCCACAGATGGCGCAATTATTCGAAGGACTCTACCTGCTCTACAGCGGAAAGATACTCAACCACAAGAGTGTACACCCATATCGTACACGTGAAATCACTGTGCAAAAGGCGGAAAGGGCAAGCATAGGTATCGACGGCAGACTGATGAATACACCGGTCGGACCATTCCGTGTGTGTGTGGAACAGGAGGTGCTGCACTTCATCGTACCTTAACGGCTTTCCATCTTCATAACAACTAATAACCTAACTCCTTATAAAACGATTATGGGACTATTCGACTTCCTCGGACCAAAGAACAATGTGACCAAAACCATCACACTGCCGTACCTGCCGAAAAACATCAATGAACTGATGGCACTGCCACAGGCACAACTCAAGGATGAATTTGAAGTGGCGGCTCTCTGTGTGGCTGTGCTGTGCAACTGGGAGAACGACCGCGATGCCACCGTGCAGATGCTCAACTACCTCAGAGGTCCACGACCACTCTCACCCATGGACCAGCAGTTTATCAGAGACCGTCTGGCTGGCAAACAGTACAAGACCTTTTCATTCTTCCGCGGCACATCGGTGCAAAACAACTATACACCATCCCTGCCGTTTACCATCGATATCTGTACCAATCCCTATTCCTACGACAATGAGAATATGGCTACGCTTCACCTGAAGTCGTCGGGTGCCGACAGCCTCAGGCAGGTGTCGCTTCGAAAGAAGCCCTCTACAGCGCAGTGGTTCATATGGGATATTCTCTTTCTCAGCGATATACGTGTGCCTGCGGCGCAAGACCCCTGGGCATAGACAATAAGATACTGATTCTTACCGCTCATGGCATATGAGCATCCTGAGTGCTCTCAGTGCTGCCCACGCCTGTTTCGCCCCTTCTTGTCGGAGGGGCGGCTGCGTTTCTGTCCATCCTCTCTCCGTGGGTAAAGGCGGGCTATGAGGTCGCTACGCCCTATGCGCTGAAGTGTCTGAATTATCTGCCGCCGTTCTTCGGGCTTGTACCAGAAGAAGAACATGCGCTGTTCCAACTTGTCACGCTGGTTCTTGGCACTGAACACCGGCTGAAGGGTGTAGGGATCGTAGCCAGTGTACCACATCTCAGTACTGATGGTCATCGGGGTAGGGGTGAAGTCTTGCACCTGCTCCAGGTGGAAATCCATATCCTTGGTCAGCACGGCCAGTTCTGCCATGTCCTCGGCGCAACAGCCTGGGTGACTGCTGATGAAATAGGGTATTATCTGCTGACGCAGGTGGCGGCTCTCGTTGATACGCTCAAACAGGCGCCGGAATTCGTCAAACAGTCTGAACGAGGGCTTGCGCATGAGCATGAGCACAGCATCGGCGGTATGCTCGGGTGCTACCTTCAGCCTGCCGCTTACGTGGCGGGTGATGAGTTGCTCGGCATACTCGCGTGCCGCACGGTTCACTCGCTCATCATCGCTGCGGTGCAGTATCAGGTCGTAGCGCACACCACTGCCCACATAGCATCGCTTCACACCCGGGTGGCGGTCCACACTGCGGTAGATATCGGTCAGGGCGCTGTGGTCGGTATTCAGGTTGCGGCATACACGGGGGTGGATGCACGACGGGCGTTTACATTTCTCGCATATCTTCGTGTCCTTACCGCTCATGCCGTACATATTGGCAGAGGGACCGCCCAGGTCGCTGATGTTGCCTTTGAAATCCTCCATCTGTGTCACCGCTTCCACTTCGCGCATGATGCTCTCTTTGCTGCGGCACACTATAAACTTCCCCTGATGGGCGCTGATGGTGCAGAAAGCGCAACCACCGAAACAGCCACGGTGCAGGCAGATGCTGTGGCGTATCATCTCGTAGGCAGGTATGCGCTTGCCGCGGTATTTGGGGTGTGGCATGCGCGTGTATGGCAGGGCGTAGGTGGCATCCAACTCGGGCGTGCTCAGAGGAGGGTAGGGAGGATTGACCACCGTCCATACCTCGCCTGTGCTCTGCAGCAGACGCTGGGCATGCCATTTGTTAGACTCCTCCTCTATGTGGCGGTAGTTCTCTGCCTCTGCCCGTTTGTCGGCGAGACAACGCTCGTGGCTGTTCAGCACTATGTCGTCTGAACTTATGCCGCCCGGTATCTGCTCCTTACGGCATAGCACGGCAGTCTGAGGCAGGTCGCGTATCTCGCTCAACGACTCACCACGGCGCAGACGGCCACACAACTCGCGTAGCGGTTTCTCGCCCATGCCATAAATCAGCATGTCGGCACCGCTACTGTGCAGTATGCTGGGCATCAGACGGTCTTGCCAGTAGTCGTAGTGGGTGAGACGACGCATAGACGCCTCTATGCCGCCTAAGACCACCGGCACATCGGGCCACAGACGTTTTAGTATCTGGGTGTATACTATGGTGGGATATTCTGGACGACAGTCGTGACGACCGTCGGGACTGTATGCATCCTCCGAGCGGAGCCGACGGTTGGCGGTGTATTTGTTGACCATGGAGTCCATGCAGCCGGGAGAGATGCCGAAGAACAGACGGGGGCGCCCCAACTTCTTGAAGTCGCGGAAGTCGCCGTGCCAGTCGGGTTGGGGCACTATAGCCACACGCAGTCCCTCATGTTCCAGAGTGCGACCTACCACTGCCACGCCAAACGACGGGTGGTCTACATACGCATCGCCAGAGAAGAGTATCACATCCACCTCTTCCCATCCGCGCAGTGCCATCTCCTTCTTGGTGGTGGGCAACCAGTCGGTGAGCATCTTTACCCCTGTAGCCGTCATAGATTCTTACTCTGCCTCTGCGTCGGCTCGTACTTCTGTCTGGGCGTCAGACTCCGGAGTCTGCTCCTCTTTCCATTGGGCATAGAGCGTCATCAGGTGACTCAGTGCCGTGGCTTTCATGTTGTTGTTGTACACTACGTCCAGACAGAGGTCCAACAGGTCCTTGTCCTGACCGCCAGCACCGCTGAGAAGCGAGCGCACGTTCAGTTTCAGCCTGTCCACCACTCCCTCGTCCACTATGCCGTTGCTGTCCACCAGATGGCTCAGCAGTTGATAGCGGTGTATGGTGTCCAGGTGTTTGTCGCTCACGTCTATACTACGTGTGCCCGAGGCATTGGCTTGTATCTTGTGCATGATATTGTGTGTTTATATGGTTATTTCTTCTTGTGTCGTTTGCCTTGTAGCAGATAGTTCATTATACCGCGCATCAGATGCCCGCGGTCCTGTGCCTGAGTGATACACTCGAAGGGGAAGCCCATCACGAATGTGCGGGTGTCGCCATTACTGCTTGCCACGGCGGCACTGTGGCGGTCGTTGTAGAGCATGGCACATATGGCACCATCGGCTGCCTGAAGGATATCGGGGGCATGGGCGGCATAATGGTCCTCGTTCATACGTCGGTATATGCTGAAAGTGCTGCCCAGACCGGTCACCGAGGGGTCTGTGTTGTAGCGGTCGCTGCCGCCGTAGCGTACCTTCAGCACCTGCTGCAGAAAGCGCTGCTCAGAGGTCTCTGTCATGTCGGCACCTATGTATGAGCCGCTCACCATCAGCGAGCCCTTATGGCGCATGTAGTGCTGCAGGCGCTGTTGCATGATGTTGCTGAACGATTTGTACATCACCAGTGAATGACCGTCGTTCTTCTCAAGTCCCAGTATCAGGTCTACGCAGTCGTATTGCTCCAGACGCACCTTGCCACTCTCTATCGCCTCGCTCGAACAACTCACTATGTTGTATCGCCTGGCGCTGTGTATGGCCTCGGCATGGGTGCGCACGTAGTCGAAGGTGTTGCTGGCATAGAAACGGCCTTGCAACTCATCGCCACAGTAGCCCAGGGCACCAGGACCCTCCTTGCCACGCTGAGCATTGTCAAACACCGTCTGCTTGCCCACCCAGCCTGCCATTATGCCGCGGCATACACCGGGGTCGCTCTCCAGGTCGAAACCCTTGCGGTCGCCGCTGTCTATTACGGCAGGGCCGGAGAGACGGTGAAAACCGTTCACCACCAGCACGTTGTGGGTGGCACCAGGCTGATAGCAGGCAGATAGCACCTCGGTGGGGAAACTCTCACCACCGTCGTTGGTGGCTGTCACACGGAAGTGGTACAACACCCCAGGCTCCAGTTCCATCTGACACTGGTTGTGCTTCATGTGGGTTCCATTGTCCCAGCCGCCATTGCCGATGGAGCAGTAGAGGTTGTAGCCCGTGGGGGTGGCAGACGACTCCTGGGGGTCGCGCACTCCCTCCCAACTCAGTCTCACCTTGTTCTTGGATGTAAACTCTATGTGGAAGTTGTTGGGTTGAAGGGGCTGCACCACAAAGGAGCGACCGTGCATCTCGTTCACGTAGCGCAGTATGGTCTTGTATATCGAGCGTGCCATGGTGAAACGGAAGTTGGGATCCAGTCCGTAGCGCAGGTCGCCGAAGTTCTGGTGTGAGAGGGTCTCGAGTATCGATGAGGGCACGGCGGGATGCTTGCTTTCCGAATAGCCACGGTCGTACATCACGCGTTTACGCCAGTTCTTGAAACGGTACTGCACATCGCGGTATACACCCTCGAGCAGCGCATCGGCCAGATCGCGCGAGGCGAGGCGTGAAATCCCCGCGTCCAGTCTGCCGTCGGTAGCCTCGGTGGTGCAGATGCTCAATGTGCCTATCAGGTTGTTGCCGCCGGTCTTGTCATAGCCTGCATCGCTGTGCACTGCCAGCTCCAGTTCTATGGGCACTCCAAGTCCGCGCTTGTTGGGTATGAACACGCTGCCACCTCCCACCCAGTTGCTCAGCATAGAGCGGGTGTTGATATCATCGCTGTAGTCGTCCTTCCCTTCCTTGCCGCCATATACGCTATAGGGTGCGCCTGCCCATTGGGCATAGTAGCGGGCTCCCTCCAGGGCACGCGGCATACGACTGGTGCTGCCACCACGCTGTATGTTACCCATGCCGCCACCGAAGCGCACTGCATCGGCGGTCACCACTCCGTGGGTGTCGCTCTTGCTGCTCAGTAGCACACGATTCTGCTCGCTGCAACCGGCATCGAAGTCGAAGGTGCCCAGATATACCCAGGTGCCACCGCCCATGCGCTGGTTCACGTGGAAATGGGTCTGACGTCCCTGATGCACCACTATGTACTCGGCATCGTCCACACTGCCCTCCACGGTCTGGTAACTCACGTACACGGCATACTTGCCGGCAGCAGTCAGACGTGGCTGGTAACTGAGCATGGCATCGCGGTGGCGGGTGGCGCGTGTCTGTCGGCTGGTGCCGGCGGTAAAGGGATTCTCACCGTCGCGATATGTGCCCTCGTGCAGGGCGAAACCCCGACTCAGCGTTTCCCAATTTCCTACCTCGGTATACTCTATGCCCGTGGCACCATCGTTGTCCACTATCGCCTCCCTACGCTGCCAGTCGCGCTCGCGGGGAGAGAAGACTATCGCTCCGGCATTCTCGAGCATTGGCATCAGGTAGGGCACCACTATAGTGTGGGTGAACAGGTCCTCGGTGGTGCAGAAGAGGTTAGGCCTCTGCCAGCGCCACGTGCCACGCTTGCCATCGTAGAAACGTCCATGGCTGGCAGCGATGGTCAGGTGACGACCCTGCAAACCCTCGCTCACCTCATGGGGCTGCGAGGCACGGGTCACCCACGGTTTACCTTCGTAGTCGGTCTTGTGCCAGGTGCGGCTCACGTCCTTATGGCGGTTCAGACGGTTGGGTATGAGTCTGCTTATCTCTTCACCCTTGGTCATGATGCGTATATCGTACCTGTCGTATGCACCGGGGATGGTGCGACGCACCCTCTTGTATATGTCCTCCACTATCTCCAGCGAGAATTCCTGTTCGGCAAAACGGTCGTTCACCTTGATGGTCATACGCCGTTCCTCATCGTTCACGCTCACGCTGGTGAGTTGGGCGCGCATATCGTAATCAGTGGTCTTGCTCTTGTAGTTTTCAAAGTAGTTCTCCAAACGCCGCTGCAGCTTGTCGCGGTCATCGCTATCCTGTGCCATCACAGTGCCCGTGCCTATGCACAGGGCCAGCAACAGCATGGTCTTCTTAATCATTTTCTATTTCTCCTATTGTGAATTGGTCGGGCTTCTTGCCCTTGAAGTCTTTGAAGTATAGTTTGATTTTTCTCATCTCCTCGTCAATATTGCCTGTGGGCATCATGCTGCACGTGCATTGTATCAGCCGGCGCTCGTAGTCCAAACCATAGAGCAGTATGGGTATCTGTGCCTTGTGGGCTATGTAGTAGAACCCTTTCTTCCACTCGGCATTGCGCTTGCGGGTACCCTCGGGCGTGACGGTCA
>CAMHPC010000047.1 GCA_946186945.1 uncultured Prevotella sp. | reverse complement strand
AGCAAGAAAAATGCTGAACCCGCACCCGCTGCAAAGGGAGGAAAAAGCAAGAAAAGTGCCGAACCTGCACCGGCTAAATCGGGCAAAGGAAAAGCAGCACCTGCAAATACCTCTGCGAAGAAAGACACCAAAAGCAGCAAAGGGAAAAAGAAATAAATAACACACACAATCACCCCCCTTAACTATGGAAGAAGAACACACCACAGCCGAGCAGACAAGAGAACAGGCTGAAGAACAAATGGTAAACAAAGCCTTTGAGCAACTGCTTCAGTCTTACCTGGAGTCACCCCACAGGAAGAAGATAGACAAGATAACCAAGGCTTTCAACTTTGCCAAACAGGCCCACAAAGGTGTACGCAGACTCTCCGGCGAACCGTATATCATGCACCCTATAGCAGTAGCCATGATAGCATCAAAAGAGATAGGACTGGGCAGCACAAGCATCTGCTCTGCACTGCTGCATGATGTGGTGGAAGACACAGACTATACCGTAGAAGACATAGAAAACATCTTCGGTCCGAAGATAGCACAGATAGTAGACGGACTGACAAAAATCTCGGGCGGTATCTTCGGCGACCAAGCCTCGGCTCAGGCTGAGAACATCAAGAAACTGCTGCTCACCATGAGCGATGATATCAGGGTGATAGTCATCAAGATATGCGACCGTCTGCACAATATGCGTACACTGGCATCACAACCAGCCAACAAACAGTACAAGATAGCAGGCGAGACACAATATATCTACGCACCACTTGCCAACCGACTGGGACTCAACAGGGTGAAGAACGAGTTGGAAGACCTAAGTTTCCGCTACGAACATCCCGAGGAATACCGAAGTATAAAAGACCAACTGGCTGCACTGCAAGACGAGGTGGACGAGCAGTACAAACTCTTTACCGAACCCATACGACGAGTACTCGACAATATGGGAATGCAGTATGAACTCAGAGCTAGGGTGAAATCGCCCTTCTCCATTTGGAAGAAGATGCAAGCCAAACACCTGAACTTTGACCAGATATACGACATTCTGGCAGTACGCATAATCTTCAAGCCACGCAAGGGTGAAGATGAAGTAAATGAATGCTTTAAAATCTATGCCGCCCTCGACAAACTCTACACTTCACATCCCGACAGGTTCCGCAACTGGCTCAGTCATCCTAAAGCCAATGGATACCAGGCACTGCACACTACCCTCATGTCAAAACAGGGACAGTACATAGAAGTGCAGATACGAAGCGAGAGAATGGACGAGATAGCAGAGAAGGGATTTGCTGCACACTGGAAATATAAAGAGGGCGACAACGAACCCGAGAATGTGAAAATCACCGAGGAGGACGACCAACTGAACAGTTGGCTGGCTACCATACAGGATATACTCAGCAACCCGCAACCCGATGCCATGGACTTCCTCGACATCGTGAAACTCAACCTCTTCGCCAAGGAAATATTCGTATTCTCTCCTAAGGGCGAAATTATTACCATGCCCGCCGGTTGCTCGGCATTAGACTTCGCATTCCAGATACATACCTTCCTCGGCAGCCACTGCATAGGTGCGAAGGTGAACCATAAACTGGTGCCCATCAGCCACAAACTGCAAAGTGGAGACCAGGTGGAGATACTCACCTCCAATTCGGCACACCCCGTGGCGGAATGGATGAACTTCGCCACTACAGCCAAGGCAAAAGCCAAGATACAGGCTTCACTCAGACGCGATGAACGCAAGATGCAAAAAGACGGCGAGGAAATACTCAAGGAGTTTCTCTCTCGCAACGACCTGGAGATGACCACTGCCACTCTGGACAAACTGTGTAAGATGCATGAGGTGGAACGACATGAGACACTACTGCAAAACATAGGCGACCGGCGCATCCTGCTGGGAGAGAAAGACCTGGACGAACTGCTGCAGAAGAAGAGCAGCAAGGGAGGATGGAGGAAATATGTGCCATTCCTCAATAGCGAGAAGAAGAAAGATGAAGATGCCGACAAGGACATCGAACTCATGGCGGTGGATAAGGACTTCAACCGCAAGAAACCACTGTATATAAGCGAGGAGAATATCCACAAACTGCTCTTCCCCACCTGTTGCCACACCATACCAGGCGACGATGCCCTGGGCTTTATCGACGGCAGGAAGCATATCATCATCCACCGCCGCAACTGCAGCGTGGCAGATAAGTTGAAAACCAGTTTCGGCAATCGTCTGCTCGACGTGAAATGGAACATGCACAAACGCATGTTCTTTGATGCCACCATCCAGATACGTGGCATAGACCGCATAGGCTTGCTCAACGATGTGACGCAGGTGCTCTCCGGACAACTCAATGTCAACATCCACCGCATATCCATCTCCAGCGAGGAGGGCATATTCGACGGACAGATAGAGATGCGTGTGCACGACCGTGAAAACGTGCACGACATCATGAAGAAACTGAACGAGATAGACGGGCTGAAGGAAATACTCGAGGTGATGTAGCCGTAGTGGGGGCTACAGATTGTCTATCTGGCTCTTCAGTGCCATCAACTCGTCGCGCACCGTGATGAGACTGTCGATGATACGTGCATGGTTGTCAGCCCCCTTTCGGTTCTCACTCAGCATCTTACGCGCCGAGGCAATCTTAAAACCACGGGTCTTCACCAGATTGTATATCAGGCGTATCTGCTCTATGTCCTTGTCCGTATACTGACGCACGTTATTACCCACCGTCTTGGGGTGCAACTGCGGAAACTCCTTCTCCCAATATCTGAGCAGACTCTCACGCACATCAAACATCGCTGCCACCTCCTTGATGGAATAGTACAACTTTCTCTCGCCGGTATCAACCGCTATCTTTGCCATTGTGCTTATTTCTTGTATAATATTGTGTGCAAAGGTAGTGAAAAATAATTATTATTCACTACCTTTGCAGACTGAAAAGTAACAATATCATACAATAATGACAGCCAATGAAATAAGAGACTCGTTCAAACACTTCTTTGAAACGAAACAGCATGCCATAGTGCCATCAGCACCAATGGTTATCAAGGACGACCCCACACTCATGTTTACCAATGCCGGCATGAACCAGTGGAAAGACATCATACTGGGCACACGCGACCCCGAACCACGCCGACGCGCCGACTCGCAGAAATGCCTCAGGGTGAGCGGCAAGCACAACGACCTGGAAGAGGTGGGACACGACACCTACCACCACACCATGTTTGAAATGTTGGGCAACTGGAGTTTCGGCGACTACTTTAAGGAGGGTGCCATAGACATGGCATGGGAATACCTGGTAGACGTGCTGAAACTGAACCCAGAGGACCTGTATGTCACAGTCTTCGAAGGCTCGGCAGAGGAAAACCTGCAGCGCGACGATGAAGCAGCAGGATACTGGCTGAAACACGTGCCAGCAGACCATATCATAAACGGCAACAAGCACGACAACTTCTGGGAGATGGGCGACACAGGCCCCTGCGGACCCTGCTCAGAGATACACCTCGACTCGCGCACACCCGAGGAGAAAGCCACTGTGCCAGGCAGAGAACTGGTAAATAAGGACGACCCACAGGTGATAGAGATATGGAACCTGGTGTTCATGCAGTTCAACCGCCGCGCCGATGGCTCGTTGGAGAAACTGGCGATGAACGTGATAGACACCGGCATGGGATTTGAACGACTGGTACGCGCCATACAGGGAAAACACAGCAATTATGATACTGATATCTTCCAGCCATTCATACAGGAGATATCACGGCTCTCCGGCAAGAAATACGGCGATAGCGAGGAAACCGACGTGGCCATGCGTGTGGTGGCAGACCACCTCAGAGCCGTGGCATTCAGCATCGCCGATGGACAACTGCCGGGCAATGCCAAGGCTGGATACGTGATACGCCGCATACTGCGCCGAGCCGTGAGATACGCTTACACCTTCCTCGGACAGAAAGAGGCATTCATATACAAACTGGTGCCCGTACTGGTGAAGGAGATGGGACCCTCATACCCTGAACTCCCGGCACAGCAGACACTCATCACACGAGTGATGAAGGAAGAGGAAGACTCATTCCTCAGAACTTTGGACAAGGGAATATCCATGCTCACACAGGCTATGGACGAACTGAAAGCCAAGGGACAGACACAACTGGATGGCACACACGCCTTCAGGCTGTTCGACACCTACGGCTTCCCGCTCGACCTCACCGAACTGATATGCCGCGAGAACGGCATGACGGTAGACGAGAAACAGTTTGATGCCGAGATGCAACAGCAAAAGGCACGTGCCCGCAATGCAGCACAGGTGGAAAACGGCGACTGGGTGGAAATACAAGCCGGTGAACAGCAATTCGTGGGTTACGACTACACAGAATACGACTGCCACATACTGCGCTACAGAGAGGTGACACACAAGAAGCACACACACTATGAACTGGTGCTGAGCCACACGCCCTTCTACGGCGAGATGGGCGGACAGGTGGGCGACCGCGGCGTGATAGTCAACGAAAACGAGACTATAGAGATAACCGACACCAAACGCGAGAACGGCCAGAGCGTACATATAGTGGAGCATCTGCCTAACCAGCCCGAGGCACAATTCATGGCATGCGTAGACACCGACTACCGCAATGCCTCTGCCGCCAACCACACCGCCACACACCTGCTGGACTATGCACTGAAACAGGTGCTGGGCGACCATGTGGAGCAGAAAGGCTCGCTTGTAAATGCTGACGGCCTGCGCTTCGACTTCAGTCACTTCCAGAAAGTGACCGATGAGGAACTCAGACAGGTGGAAATGATGGTCAACGACATGATACGCCAGGACATACACCTGGACGAGCACCGCAACATGCCTATGCAGGAGGCTCGCGAGATGGGTGCCATAGCCCTCTTCGGCGAGAAATACGGCGATACCGTGCGTGTGGTGCGCTTCGGACCCAGTTGCGAACTCTGCGGCGGCATACATGCCACAAGCACCGGTCGCATCGGCTTCTTCAAAATCATCAGCGAGAGTTCGGTGGCTGCCGGCATACGACGCATCGAGGCAAAGACCGGACGCGAGTGTGAGGAACTGCTCTATCACATGGAGGACCTGCTCAAGGGTATCAAGGCAATGTTCAACAATGCCAAAGACCTTAAGGGAGTGATAAAAAAATATATTGACGAGCACTCCACGATGAAGAAGGAAATAGAGGCTTTCCAGGCACAGGCTGTAGAGCGCACCAAGGAAGCCCTGATAGCCAAGGCTGCCACCATAAACGGTGTGAAAGTGGTGAAGGCTGTGCTGCCCCTGGATGCGCAAGTGGCAAAGGACTTGGTGTTCAAGGTGAAACAAGCCGTAGCCGGGAGTCTGCTATGTGTCATAGGCAGCCACTCTGACGGCAAACCCATGCTCACCGTTGCCCTGAGCGAAGACCTGGTGAAAGACCACGGACTGAATGCCGGACAGATGGTACGCGAGGCAGCCAAACTGATACAGGGCGGCGGAGGCGGACAGCCTCACTTCGCCACAGCAGGCGGCAAACAGGTAGACGGACTGTCGGCTGCCGTAGACCGTGTGATACAGATAGCAAACCTATAAACCACAAATCCCCCACCACCATGAGACACATGAAATTTTTTTTGCTGCTCACAGCAATGGTCATAGTGAGCCATGCCGTGGCAATAGACATCAAGTTTCTGAAGAAGGAACGAGTAGTGATAGACGGCATCACCTACCAGGTGAACAAGAAGAAGCATTCCGCCACGGTGGTGAAGGGACAAGAGGATTATACGGGCGATGTGGTGATACCCGAGAAGATAGACAAGGACTCCACCACACTGTATGTAGAGGCGATAGCCAACGAGGCGTTTGAAGACTGTGTAGCCCTCACATCCGTAGACATACCACGCACTGTGACCGCCATAGGCAGTCAGGCGTTCAAGGGCTGTAGTTCGCTCACCCATATCTCTCTGCCTCAGGGACTGACTGAACTGTCGTCAGAGACGTTTCGCGACTGCACCTCGCTCGCCGAGGTGACACTGCCCGACGGACTGCGGAGCATGGAGGACGGAGTGTTCACCGGTTGCAAATCGCTGGAAACTATCACCCTGCCCTCGGGCATAGACAAACTGCCCGCTTCCCTCTTCGAAGGCTGCAGCAACCTCACCTATGTGTCGCTGCCGGCTGGCATACGTCGCATAGGCGAAAAGGCGTTCTCAGAATGCAGCAGTATGGAGACTATCAACCTGCCTGTAGGAGTGAAATACATCGACGACGAGGCATTTATGGGGTGTGTGTCGCTCACTTACTTCTCACTGCCTGCCAGTGTGAGTGTGATGAGCGATGGTTTGTTGCGCGACTGTGCCTCTCTGCGGCGGATTAACATATCCAACAGTGTGAAGGAGATAGAAAGCAATGCCATGCGTGGCTGTACCTCGCTCGACAGTCTGCACCTGCCCAACAGTGTGAAGGAGATAGGCTCATCGGCACTGGAGGGGTGCAGTTCGCTACGGGTGATACAGTTGCCTGCCGGACTGAAGGAAATACCCTCGGGCATGCTGCGCGAATGCTCCTCGCTACAGTCGCTCACGCTGCCCTTACCACTCAAGACTATTGGCAACGGTGCCATGCAAGGATGTGCCACTCTGGAAAGCATCACCCTGCCCGCCGCACTGAAGAGTATAGGCAGCAATGCCTTCGACAGGTGTGCCAACCTGATGTCGGTACATGCGTCGAGCGTGATACCAGTGAAAATATCGAGCAACACCTTCTCGAAAAGCACAGAGAAGGAGGGTACACTCTACGTGAGACAGAGTGCATACAATGCCTATACACAAGACAAGCAGTGGCGACGGTTTCTTAATATAGTAAAGGAATAGCACAATATTATAAAAGGCATCCCCTGCGGGATGCCTTTTATAATATCATACGACTAAAATTTTAGTGGCTCATCTCGAAACCTATGCGCAGTCCCTTGTAGTTGGAACTGAGGCTGCTGATGGTGCTCAGTGCACCGCTGCCTGATGCTCCTGCCACGGTCTGGAAGATGGTGAGGAGTTTGGTGCCCTCAAAGAGCATTGCTATACCATTGCCCTGACCCTGGATGTAGGCATTGAACTTAATGAGAGTGCCCTGCATGGTGAGAGCGCCGGTAGAAGGATCGTAGGTGTAACTGCCACTCATGGGCACGCCAAGGAACTGTCCCTGATACTGACCCTCCTTAGTGAATGTGAAATAAGTATTGGTAGACTTCACACCAATCTTGCTGTACACAGTAGCCAGTTTGCTCTCGGCTGCATTGGCAGCCACCTCACCACCAGCCTTGGCCAGAAGGTTCTCGGAGGTGAATGCCACACCGGGACGAGTATAGCGCCAAGTACCGACGAGGTTTTCAGCACTAACCTTGTCCAGTCCCAATACACTGGTCAGCACATTGCCGAAATTACCTGTTCCGTTGTTGGTCAAAGCATTAAGCACATTCCCTGCTCCACAGCCAGCGAGCACCATGGTGCACACGGCTAAGACAAAAACACTGATTTTCTTCATAATAATGTAAATTTATGATTTTAGTAAATAGTTCTCCACAGTGCAAAAATAAACATTTTTTGCGACAAATACATCAATTATGATAAAAAGAGTAAAAAAAAACAAGCATTCATTGTCAAAATGTATAAAGAATGTAACTTTGCAGAAATTTTGGCGACTAATAGATTCAGACAAGACTCAGAATAAGGATATGACAAAACTCAGACTGTGTGTGGCTATCGTGATAATGATGGCTATACAGACACTAAGAGCACAAACCACTATCACTGGCATACTCGTCGACTCCATCAGCGGCGAAGGTGAACCGTATGCCACACTTCGCGTATTCAAAGACAAGAAGATGGAGCAAGCAGTAGCCATGTCGCTCACCGACCTCGACGGACGTTTCCGTCAGGAGGTTGAGGGCAAGGGCACGTTCATAGTACAGATAGCATCCATAGGGAAGGTGCCTGCACAGCGCACAGTCACACTGAGCGGCAGCGGCACGGTAGACCTGGGCACACTCTACACCCACGACGACGCCCGTATGCTGAAAGGTGTGGAAGTGGTGGCACATAAACCCCTGGTGAAGATGGAGACTGACAAGATGAGTTACAATGTGGAGAATGATGCCGACTCTAAGACGATGACCGTGCTCGACATGCTGCGCAAGGTGCCTCTGGTGACTGTGGACGGGCAGGACAACATCACCGTCAACGGACAGTCTACATTCAAGGTGTATGTAGACGGCAAACCGTCGGTCATGTTTAATAGTAACCCCGCACAGATATTCAAGGCTATGCCCGCCTCGCTGGTGAAGAGCATAGAGGTGGTGACCAACCCTGGTGCCCGCTTCGATGCCGAGGGTGCCGGCGGCGTGCTCAACATAGTGATGAACCGCCAGCAGGGCGGAGGTGCTGCAGGTGTCAGTATGGACGGATACAACGGCAGCATAACAGCCACCGTGGGCACACGCGCACTGGGCGGCAGTGCCTACTTCAATGCACAGAAGGGCAAGTTGCAGGTCAGCGCCAACCTGATTTACAACTACATGAAGACCAAGAACACCGAGGTAGACTTTGAAAGGATAAGCAAGTCGCATGACGGAAGTCAGCAGATGACTGTGCTATACAACCAAAAGACCGACACCAAAATGCCGTTTGCCATGGGACAGATAGCATTGGGATACACGCCCGATACCATGAGTACAGCCAACCTGTCGGTGGGACTGAACAAATTCTCCATGAAGAACAACGGTCATGCCAACAACACCATGACCGTTGGTGACAAGACACAAAAATACTCCAACGAGCAGATGGCACGCAACGACCACACCAGTTTCACACTCAGTGCCGACTACTCCAGATTTCTCAACCCTGAACGTACCAGACAAATCATATTCTCGTATCAGTTCAGCCACGACCCCACTCACAACGAGGCAGAGATGAAATACGATGACGACTACTCAGGATATGCGCTTCCACTGAAGGACAACTACAGCGACAACAGAGAGAAGTCGTCAGAACATACATTCCAGACTGATTTCATCACACCATTGGGCAAAGGTCAGACCCTGAATGCGGGCGCCAAATTCATCACACGCCGCAATTCTGCCGACTCAAAATACTATTTGGATGATGTGTACAGGGAAGATATGAGTTCCGACTACCTGTACAAATACTCGGTGCTGGCAGGCTATGGCGAATACGATGCGAAATGGGGCAGTTGGGGAGCCAAAGTCGGACTGCGCTACGAACATACGTGGCAGGATGTGGAATACAAACTGGGGCAGGGTGACGACTTCACCAAGAACTATGGTGCATGGGTGCCCAGTGCCACCATCTCCTACAGCATAGCACCCACGCAGAACCTCGGACTCTCGTACAACATGCGCATCTCACGTCCCGGTATCAGTTATCTGAACCCTTACGTGAACCGCACCGAACCTATGGTGCTGTCGTATGGTAATACCGACTTGGACATAGAGAAAACCAACAACCTCAGTCTGGTGTACAACCACTTTGCATCTAAATGGATGCTCAACGCCACACTGCGCCATACCTGGAGCAACAACGGCATAGAACAGTACACATTCAACGACGATGAGGGTATGATAAACACCACCTACGGCAATGTGGTGAAACGCAAACAGACCAACCTCAGCGCATTCGTCTCTTGGTCGGTATTCAAGGACACCCGTCTGATTCTGAACGGTGGCGTGGGCTATAATGACATGCGCAGCAATGAACTGAAGCAGAAGAACTACGGATGGGTGGCAAACAGCATGCTCGGCGTGCAGCAGACACTGCCGTGGAAGATGAATGCCAGCGTGTTCTGGATAAGCAACACCCGTAAATACACGTTGCAGGGATGGAGTTCGGGCTTCAATATGATTATGGCCACGGTGGGCAAACGTTTCTTCAACGACAAACTCAATGTTAGCGTCATGGGTATGACAGGACTGAAGCCCGGCGGCAAGTTCCATTTCAACAACTACAGCAGCAGCGACAGTTTCGTCAACCGCCAGTTCATACGCGTGCCTGTAGCAGGCGTAATGTTCAACGTGACATGGAACTTCGGCAACAACAAGTCGGCTGGCGTGCGCCATGAGTCGAAGGTGAACAACGACAACATAGAGCACCAGAACCAGATGGAACAGATGAACAACATGAACATGGGTGGCGGTGCCGGTGGTGGCATGATGTAATACCTGCGAATGATGAGTGAAGAACTGAAACTGCTACGCTGGTGTCTGAACGGGGGTGATATACCCCAGGCGGCATATACGATAAACTGGCATCGTCTGCTCGATTTTGCCAAGAAGCAAGCCATCGTAGGCGTATACTGGCAGGGCATCAACCAATTGGGCGGCATGCAGACCAACAAGCCCACCGACGACGATGTGATGGAATGGATGGGTGCCGTAAACCAGTTGGAGAGACAAGGGCGCAAGGCCAACGAGAAGGCAGTATGGGTGTCGGACACTTTCCGCAAGGAGGGTTTCAGAAGTTGCCTGCTCAAGGGTCAGGGCAATGCCTTGCTCTACCCCACCCCTCTGTGGAGGCAGTCGGGCGACATAGACATCTGGGTGGAGGGCGACATAGATACCCTCATCGCCTATGCCCACCGCTTCATACCCAATGCCAAGGCCATGTACCACCATGTAGACTTCATCAGTACAGGCAAGATAGAGGTGGAACTGCACTACAGACCCTCCTGGATGAGTTGTCCATGGTATAACCGTCGACTGCAAGAGTTCTTCTCTGAGCAGCGTAGCACGCAGATGGAGCACCACACGGCATTGGCTGGCGGTACGCTTGCCACACCCACATGGCAGTTTAACGTGATATATCAGATCTGCCATATATACCTGCACCTGCTCAAAGAGGGTATCGGTTTGCGACAAGTCATCGACTACTACTACCTGCTGCGCAGCCATGCTCCTGCCACCGACGAGGAGCATACGGAGATAGGCACTCGGCTGCGCCACTTGGGACTGTGCCACATCAGCGGTGCCCTCATGTGGCTGTTGCACTCTGTGCTGGGATTGGACGAGAAATATCTCATAGCACCTATTGACAGACGTCGCGGACAACACATGCTCAACGAGATGATGGCAGCGGGCAACTTCGGCAAATACGATGAACGAGCCATGAGCGGTATGTATGCCGGTGCCTTGAAGCACAACATTCAGCGACTGTGGCGCGACCTGCGCATGATGCGCTATTACCCCGCCGAATGTATATGGGAACCATGGTTCCGAATAAGGCATCTGATGTGGCGCCGCAAACACAACTGAGCGAAGAATAAGAAAAAAGCGCCTGCCCCGTTATGGGGTAGGCGCTGTGTCTTTATGATGCTCAAACCGTATTAGGGCAGAGAGATTGCCTCAGAGGGGCATACATCAGCACATGTGCCACACTCTGTGCACACATCAGGATCAATTGAATACTTGTCGCCCTCAGAGATTGCTCCAGCGGGACACTCATCGATACAGGTACCGCAAGCGATACAGTCGTCACCAATTACGTAAGCCATAATTCTATCAGTTTTATAATTAATAATGTATTTTTCATTCCACTAAAGCAGGCAATACCTACTTTTATGTGCTGCAAAGATACACTATTTATTTTAAATACCTAAAAATAATGACTATTTTTTTAATGATTTTTGCGTCATCGGTGCCTACTCGAAATAGAACGTGAGCACAAACATTTTGCTGCGCGATTTGTTCACCGACTCGGTGTACATGCGCATATTATTGTCTTTCAGATGTTTGCTATGCTCAGTATCCAGACTGTTGGTCAGTCCATACATAAACTTCAACTCGGGACGCAGTTTGAAAAAAGGCAGATAGAAATCTATACCGGCTCCCACCTCCAGGAACACATCCGTGCGGTTCAGTTTCAGATAGTCATTATCCTTGGCAGAGAGGTTTATCATTGGATTGATACCTGCCACCAGATAGGGCCGATAGTTATTGAAGCGTGGGGCAGCAAAAATCATGTCGAGAGCAGCCGACACGTATGCGGTTTTTATGTCCTGCCTCACCTCTGTGGGTTTGCCACTCTCTGTCACGTCTGTATGGTTGCGGAATGTGATGTGACGGGTACCGAAATACATGGCAGGTGCCAGACGGAACTGGAAGTTCTCATTGAGTCTCAACTCTCCAAGCACACCGACATTAAACCCCGGGTCCCAACGGTCCTGGTCGCAACTTATGAGTTTCTCCACCTGTGTGCCGTCCTCCATTTCTATCATTTGCGGTCCCACGTTTACAAACTCAATATCCTGCAAGTGGGCACCCACGAATACTCCGAAGTGAAATGGTCTGAGGTCAGTATACGGACGGTTCTGCACCACCCTGTCCATCTGTGCCAATGCCGGCACGGCAATGACGACAGCCATCAGCATATTTAATAATCGTCTGCTCATACGAATATAACGCAGTTTCCCTCGTTTTATTGCAGAAAGCAGATGCTTAGGCATATGAAAGACGCGTGGGTGCATCCTTACGGATGCACCCACGTTATGATGAAGATGAATAATGATTACATAGCGAGTATCTGCTTAGCCACATCGTTGTCGGGATCGAGTTCCTGCAACTTCTTGGCATACTCCTTGGCAGCAGATAGGTCCTTCTTGCTATAGTGGTAAACCACGAGATAGCGATAAGAACGCTTCAGGTAAGTCATATCGTTCTGTCCCTTGGTCTCAGTGTTGTTCACCATCTCAATCAGTTTGTCGAAATAAGGCTTAGCCAGTCCGGGGTTCTCCTCAGAGTCCATCTCCTGATTGATAGTAGCACGCTTGTACACATAGAACTTGGCGTTGGGGTTCTTCTCACAGAGTTTGGCATACTGAGCGTCAGCCTTCTTCAGCGCACTCACGCGAGTCTCGGCACTTGACTTCTCATCATCTGCAATAGCCTGATAGATATCGGCGAGAGAAGAGTAGTCGTCATTCTTGAGGTCAGTCTCCTTGGTCATATACTCCTCATACTTAGACACTGCGTTGGCATGGTCGCCCTTAGCAGAGTAGCACTGAGCCACGGCTTTGAGCAGGTCATTGTTCTCGCGCAGTTCATTCGACTTCTGGAAGTTTACTATAGCATCATCGTAGAGTTTCAGAGCCTGCTGAGTGTAACCCAGGTTCATATAGTCGCGAGCGGAGATTACAGCGCTGTCACTGTGGTTCATCAGTTTGTCGGAATACTCCAGGGCGTCGTCATAGTCCTGCTTCACCAGAGAGTTGTAGAACGCCATACGGTTGAGCACTGCCGACCGGGGATATTTCTTCAGTCCATACTCTGCCACATCCAGAGCCTTGTCATAGTTGCCGCCATAATATCCAGCCAGAGAATACTCCTTCAACTGTTCTTCATTCAGACTGTTGATATCAGCCTTGCCGAAATGGTTGATAGCCTGGTCGTACTGTTGAGCCTGGAAGAAGAAGTGAGCAGCCACAGCGTCCACAGGATAGTCGGGACGCACCTTGCGCAGGTTTTCGAGCATGGCAGCCGACTCAGCGGGAGAGATCTTACGATACACGCGAGCGTACTTGATATAACCCATCGGCTCGTTGGGGTCGATAAAGGTAGCCTGCTGATACCATGAAGCGGCAGCACCGCCATCGTCCTTCACAGCCTCGATATCACCCAGCAGCAGATAAGCGTCCACACACTTCTTGTTGCGCTTCATAGCCTCGTTGGCATACTTAGTAGCCTCTTCCACATTGCGCACATCCAGATAGGCACGTCCCAGACCTGCCAGTGCCACTGCATTCTTCTTGTATTCTTTCATGAATGCCTTGACGGGCTCTTTCAGTGCCACGGGGTCACCCTTGGCATCGTTGATCACTTTAGTTATTGCAGCCACATCAGCCTTTACGTCCTGAGCAGCAACAGGAGCAAACGAGGCCATGGCCAGTGCTCCCACCAGTAGATATTTGATTGTTTTCATAGTCCTCTGTAATTAGAGATATAAATGTTATTTCACTTACTATAGATATTGACGCATCAAGCAGTGAGAAGGTTTAATTCACTCATCTTTCACCCTCACATCACGTATCGTTATATCACCCCTCATCGGGAGCAGTCCCGACTTCAAGATAATCAACTGTCCCTTGGGCGACTCCATGAAATGAGCGAAAGCCCAAGGCAGGCCGTGATACGGGTCGTTGAGTAAAGCATAAATCGTTCTCACGAGTGGATATCGCCCATCGAGCAGATAAGCCTGATAGGGCTGCCATGAATTCCTGACGGTAGCAGAGTCTTTCTTGCTAACCCTCATTACTGTTATGTTCTTCTTGAATGTGGTATTGGTGCTGTCGCGCTTGTCGTTAAGCCAGTTGGAACCGATGATACCGATAGCATTTGGAGTTTTCTCCACATAGTCAATCACCTCTGCCGACGACTTGGCAGCCACCGTGTTGTCGCCAAACTGCTTGCCTCCGAGTATGCTGTCCACACAATATTGGACGGCAGAGGAGCGGTTGCGGTCGAACACCACCTCTATGTCACCCTTGTTTGACCTTGGGTAAATCTCGTTCCATTTCTTCACCTCGCCACCGAGCACACGTTTCACATCAGCGACAGTGATACACGAGTCAGGGTTGTTGCGGTTGACGATAAGTGCCAATCCATCGTACGCAATGGGTATAGCGGCAGGCAGGAACTTCTTGGCCTGCAGTTCTTGTATCTCGCCAGGACGGAAGTTGCGTGCAGCCACCACGAGTTGGATACTGTCTTTCATCAGCAGGTCCATACCCTCGCCCTCGCTCATGTAAATAGGATTGAGATGAGCCTGTGGCCGACTGTACTCGAACACCTCCCTACACTCATCCACGATAGGAGAAAAACTTTCGTCAGAGGCGAAAGAAATCGTCCCTGACGAAGCTGTGTCTGTTCTGTTACTCTTGCGCTGCCGCTCACCACAGGCCAATATGAGACCTGTGGTGAGGATAGCAGCAAAGAGTATGTTAAGAGACCTTCTGTTCATGTTTTACTGAAGCTTGAAGGTTACAGGTACATTGTACTTCACGCGCACGGCTTGACCGTTCTGCTTACCTGGAGTCCAGCGAGGCATGGCCTTAACCACGCGTACGGCTTCCTTGTCGAGAGAGGGGTCTACGCCGCGTACCACCTGTACGCTGGAGATACTACCATCCTTCTCCACCACGAAACTTACGACCACGCGGCCCTGGATGCCTTGTTCCTCAGCCACTGCGGGATAGTGGATGTTCTGTCCGAGCCACTGGAGGAGGGCTGCCTGACCACCGGGGAACGTAGGTTGCTGTTCCACCACGTCAAACACTTTGTTGTCCTCTTCCTTCTTGGGCTCCGGTTTGGGCTGTTCGATTTCAGCCTGCTCCAGTTTCACCACTTCACCCTTGTCGGAGTTACCCTTCACGTCGAGAGCACCGATGGCCTCTTTCGTCTCATTGAGTTTCTCCTGGTCTTTCATCTGGTTCTCCTCCTTCACCAAGTTATCTTTCTTGATGACGGGTTCGGTAAACTTCACCGAGCTGACCACCTTTTCAGGCATCTTCTCAGGCTGCTTGATTTCCACCTCTTTGGGTTTCTCCACTTTCGGTTTCTCCTTATTCTCTTGCAGACTTGAGAGTTCCACCTCCTGAGTGTTCTCCACACGGGCATTTGCCTGTATGGTCTTCACCAGTATGAATGCAGAGAATCCTACGATGGCAGCCAGAGCCATGATGATGATGGACAGCAGGTTGCGTTTGCCTGTGCCACGGCGCAGTTTGTATGCACCATATTCTTTGTTCTTGTTCGCGAATACTAAGTCGGTCCAAGCATTGGATGTTAAATCAACTTTTGCCATAACTTTCTGTTGTTTTAATCGTTTTCATCCAGGTCATTTGATACCCTTCTTAGCGAGGAGAGCCTCGTCTTCAGGTGTGACCTTACCAATAACGTATGTACCGATACTCAATATCTGCATTTCATCGAGAGCGTCTACCACATTCTTGTAAGAAGCACTGTCGAGGGCCTTGATGATGACGGTCAGTGTAGGCACCGTCTCGCCATCTATCTTACCAGCCTTAATCTCGCGCAGTTTCGAATCATACAAAGTGTCATTGCCCTCATATTTCTGCGGGTTGTTGAGTTTGTCTTCATCGAGCTTCTTCTTAGCGGCGAGGATCTTGGGCACGGGCACGGTTCCGTCTTCAGTCTCATGCTGCATGAGCACCTTGCGGAAGCCGTCCTTGCCCCATGTGGTCTCTTTCAGACATTCGGGATCGTTGTAATTGGGTATACCCTCAATGTAAGCGATCTTGTCGTCACCAGCCACATACACAGTCACTGTCTGCGACTCTTTTGTCTCATTCCTAGCATTGTCCTGGAGGTTCTTGTCATTACTCGGCATGGTGAGCTGCATGGTCTGCGGCTTGCTGAGTGATGTACAGAGCATAAAGAATGTGATCAAAAGCATCATCATATCCACCATCGGCGTAAAGTCGACGCGGACATCCATCTTCTTCTGTTTGCTTTCTTTTTGCTTAGCCATTCTTTAGTCCTCCACTTTCTTTAGTTGCGTTATCAGATAGTAACGGTTCTGGTTCATGTCCTGCAGTTCAGACATCATCTTCTTCACCACCTTGTAAGGAGTGTTCTCGTCGGCCTTGATGGCAATCTTGAGGTCTTTGCCATTGAGGTCCATGACGTCAACTGTAGCCTGTACCCAGCGTTGGAACTCGCTCATACCGCCATCGATACTGTCGGTGGGTATACCCTTTGTCTGCTGGTATGCGTTGAGCGCGGTCTCGTCCAGGCTCAGCAGTTTACCCAGTTCTGCCATGGGCACACCGATATTGGCAGCGGTACGTACGTTCTTCATCTGTTTCTCGTTGAAGCTCACGCCCCACTGCGATCCCATATCGGTGACCACAGCCTCCATGTCGGCGGGCTTGTCGAGACCCAGGAATATCTTGCCGGTCTTGTCGACAAGAATGGAGAGCACGTCAGTCTCCGGCACTTTAATCTCCGATACGGACCCAGGGGTGTTTACCTTCACCGCTTCATTCTTGACGAATGTAGACGTCAGCATGAAGAAGGTGAGAAGCAGCACCATCACGTCCGACATAGGAGTCATGTCGATCCAGACGCTCTGTTTCTTAATTTTTACTTTACCCATAGTGATAAATAGTATTAAGGGTTAGTAGAAATTAAGCTTCCTCAGTGTGGTTGGCTTCGTAAGTCTGAGCGATGGAATAGCCCACTTCGTCGAGGGCGTATGTCAACTTATCAATCTTGTTAGTAAAGGTATTATAAGAGATCACAGCGCACCATGAAGTCAAGATACCGAAAGCCGTGTTGATAAGGGCCTCAGAAATACCGGTAGACAGAGCGAGTGAGTCACCACCACCACCAGCAGCCAGAGCCTGGAATGATTTGATCATACCGGTCACAGTACCGAGCAGTCCGGTGAGGGTACCCAGAGTAACGAGAGTAGCAAGGATGGGGAGGTTCATCTGCAGGGTAGGCATCTCAAGCTGTGTAGCCTCTTCGTGAGCCTGCTGGATCTTGGCCACCTTCTGAGCCTTCTTCACACCAGTGGTGTTCTCCATGTCCTGATAAGCCTTGATGGAAGCGCTTACCACGTTGGCCACAGAACCGCGCTGAGCGTCGCAGAGCTGCTGAGCCTTGGCGAAGTTGTTGTTCTTGATGGCCTCTTTGATGTTGGCAGTAAACTTAGCTAGAGAGCCCTTACCGAAAGCGGTGCGCAGAGCCAGCCAGCGCTCGATAGAAAGTGCGCTCGATAGAAAGTGCTATCACAGTGAGCAGCAAGGTGTGGATAATAGGCACCACCATACCACCTTTGTAGATAGTACCCATCAGGTTCAGAGGATGACCCTCGGGATCTTCACCCTGGAAGTTTGCGGGATTACCCAGCACGAAGTTGAAAATGCAGATAGCGAGGATGAAACATACCACGATCACCCAGAATGCGGCTCTGATACCAGTGAAGCCGGAGCTCTTCTTTGCTGCAGGAGCAGCTGCAGGTTTTGTTGTTGTTGCCATAGTTTTTGATTTTAAAAAATTTTAGTTATTAATAAATTTAAAGTATAATGTTTATTCTCTCACGATTTAAGGAAATGTCACAATACAGGCCCTACGCCACACGGGTAAACAACATCGCAAAGATAACAAATTACGACAAACTACATGTTGATTTAAGAACTTTTAACAATTATTTTTTTATATTGCCGC
>CAMHPC010000046.1 GCA_946186945.1 uncultured Prevotella sp. | reverse complement strand
AACGGTTTCCTCGGTGTAGAAGGCATACACGTGTATGTGCTCTATCCCAAGGGCAAGGTCAGTCCGATACAGGAATGTCAGTTTACCACCCTGGGGCAGAACATCACCGCCCTGGAGATAGACGGAGTGTTTGACGACTGCCAGCGACTGGTAAAGACTGCCTTCATGGACCAAGAGTTGTGCAGCCACATCACCCTGACCAGTGCCAACAGCATCAATGTGGCACGATTCCTGCCCCAGGCATTCTATTATTTCAATGCCTACGCCCGTATGAAGGAACAGGGATGGACACGTACCGACGGACATGAGAGCAACATGGTGATATGCGTGCCATCAGGCAACTTCGGCAATATCACCGCAGCACTCTTTGCCAAACGCATGGGACTGCCCGTGAAGCGCTTCATAGCCGCCAACAACGCCAACGACATATTCTACCAATACCTGCAGACCGGCGAGTATCGCCCGAAGGCGAGCGTACAGACCCTCGCCAATGCCATGGACGTGGGCGACCCATCGAACTTCGCACGCATACTCGACCTCTACGGCAACAGCCATGCCCGTATCACGGCAGAGATAAGCGGTGCCACCTACACCGATGTACAGATAGCCGACACCATGCGGCGCTGCTATGAGAGTACTGGCTATGTGCTCGACCCCCACGGCGCATGCGGATATCAGGCACTCACCGAAGGGTTGACCAACGATGAGGTAGGTGTATTCTGCGAGACAGCACACCCAGCAAAATTCAAAGAGAAGGTAGACGACATACTGGGCACCGACATAGCACTGCCGGCTCGCCTGGCTGCTTTCATGCGGGGCACCAAGCAAAGCGTAGAACTGAGCAGCGACTACGATGACCTGCGCACCTATCTCATGAACAGATGAGACCACGGTGAGAAGAAAAACACAAACTTTCTAATGACAAGGTTTGTATGGTGTGGCACAAAGAAAATAAAAGCAGCACAAGCAAATAAGCGACAAAATGAAAGAGGTATTCATTTTTTTAATGAGCACCTCTTTTTTATTTAGAAAAAATGGATGATAATCATCCTTTTTTTCTTATATTTGCAAAGAATAAACCATTATACGGATGACCTATCTCCAACTACCCGACGACACCGTACGCCCCCTGCCCTTTTACCTGTGCATGGAAGAATATGTGGCACAACACATGGACGCAGGAGACTACTTCTTCATGTGGCGCGTGGCACCTACCGTCATCTTCGGCAGAAACCAGTTGATAGAGAACGAGGTCAACCTGGAGTATTGTCGCCGTCATGGCATAGCCACCTACCGCCGCAAGAGTGGCGGCGGTTGTGTGTATGCCGACATGGGCAATGTGATGCTCTCATACGTGACGAGCGGCGACAACGTGAACCTCACTTACAACCGCTACATCAGTCTGGTGACCATGGCACTGTGTGAGATGGGTGTGGATGCCCGCGCCACCGGACGCAACGACATACTCATCGATGGTGCCAAGGTGTCGGGCAATGCGTTCTATCACCTGTCAGGGCGCAACGTGGTGCACGGCACCCTGCTCTACGACATCAACATGGAGCACCTTTCACATGCCATCACACCACAAAAAGACAAACTGGAGAGCAAAGGTGTGAAAAGCGTGCAGCAACACATCACCCTGCTCCGTGAACATACCACACTCACTCTGCCCCAAGTGATGGAGCATATCAGACAACGCCTGTGCCATGACACGCAGACCATGACAGCCGAGGCGGTGGAGAAGATAGAGGAGATGACCAAAGAATACCTGACCGATGATTTCATATACGGTCGCAATCCACGCTACACCACATCCAGACGTAGACGTATAGACGGTGTGGGCGAGATAGAGATGCTGCTGGAGATGAACCACGGACGCATACACCATGCAACCATACGCGGCGACTATATGCAGACTGGCGACATAGCTGCCCTGACATCACTGCTCAAGGGACTACCCATGGAAGGCGAAGCGCTGCGCCAGGTGCTGCCCACCGACATGAGCCACTTTATAGCAGGACTGACACGTGAACAATTTATAGAAACACTCATAAATCCTTGAATCATTATGGAAGACAAGAAAACATGTCTGTATGAGAAACATGTGGCATTGGGAGCACTGATGCAACCCTTTGCCGGGTATATCATGCCCATACAGTATAGTAGCATCATAGACGAACACCAGAGTGTGCGCCAGGCGTGCGGCGTGTTCGACGTATCACACATGGGCGAGGTGACAGTATGCGGCAAGGATGCCGAGCGCTACGTGAACCACATCTTCACCAACGATGTGACCGGAGCCCCCGACGGCAAGATTTTCTATGGTATGATGTGCTACCCCGATGGTGGCACCGTAGACGACATGCTGGTGTACAAGATGAGCGAGCAGGACTATTTCATCGTTATCAACGCAGCCAACATAGACAAGGATGTGGAATGGATGCAGCAGCAGTTGGAAGGCTTCGACGTGGAGTTTCAGAACGTGTCTGAGCAGTACGGCCAGTTGGCTGTACAGGGTCCGCTGGCAGAGCAGGTGGTGCCCGAGGTACTGGGGCTGGACTGTGCCGACCTCACCTTCTATACCGGCAAGAGGATAGAGAAGGACGGCGAGGTGCTGGTGGTGAGCCGTACGGGCTACACCGGCGAGGATGGGTTCGAAATATATGGCAGTGCCGACTATATACGTGGTGCCTGGGACCTGTTGCTCGCCTCGGGGCGCTGCAAGCCCTGCGGACTGGGTTGCCGCGACACCCTGCGCTTCGAAGTGGGTCTGCCACTGTATGGCGATGAACTGTCGGCAGAAATCAGTCCGGTGATGGCAGGCCTGTCGATGTTTTGCAAACTCGACAAGGACTTCATAGGCCGTGATGCCCTCATACGCCAGAAAGCCGAAGGAGTGGCACGCCGTGTGATAGGCATAGAACTGGCCGACCGTGCCATACCGCGCCACGGATATGCCGTGATGTGCGGTGAGGAGAAGGTGGGCGAGGTGACCACCGGCTATCATATCATCTCTGCCGACAAGAGCGTGTGCATGGCATTGGTAGACAGCCGTTATGCCAAACTGGGCACACAGTTGCAGATACAGATACGCAAGAAGACATTCCCCGGCGTGGTGGTGAAGAAGCGCTTCTACGACAAGCACTACAAGAAATAATGCCCTGAACTATAGGCATACGAATATACAAGGACAAAACATCAACAAAACAAATAAATACAAGAACACTGTTATGGCAAAAGTAATGGAAGGACTCTATTATTCTGAGTCGCACGAGTATGTGAGAGTGGACGGCGAATATGGCTATGTAGGTATCACCGACTATGCACAGCACGCGCTGGGCAACGTGGTTTATGTAGACATGCCCGAGGTGGACGATGAGGTGGAAGCAGGCAGCGAGTTTGGTGCTGTGGAGAGCGTGAAGGCAGCCAGCGACCTGATATCACCTGTGAGCGGCACTGTAGTAGAGGTGAACGAGGCACTGGAGGACAAGCCCGAACTGGTGAACGAGGATGCCTTTGCCAACTGGATAATCAAAGTGGAGATGAGCGACAAGGGTGAACTGGACCAGTTGATGGATGCCCCTGCATACGAGGAGTTCTGCAAAGAGTAATCATACACCTACCACACATCGATGAACTACAAGTATTTTCCACATACCGATGAGGAAGTGAGCGAGATGCTGAGCAGCATCGGCATGGGCGACCTGTGCGACCTGTACAGCGACGTGCCGGAGCAGGTGCGTCTGCAGGGCGACTATGACCTGCCCTCTGCTAAGAGCGAGATGGAGATACGTCGCCATTTCGAAATGCTGTGCCGCCAGAATCAGCCCCTTACCGTGTTTGCCGGTGCCGGAGTGTACGATCACTACACTCCATCGATAATACCCGACCTGTTGCGGCGGTCGGAGTTTCTCACCAGTTACACCCCGTATCAGGCAGAGATTTCTCAGGGCACGCTGCACTATATCTTCGAGTTTCAGAGTATGATGAGCGAACTCACCGGTCTGCCCATCTCCAATGCCTCGATGTACGACGGTGCCACCGCCAGTGCCGAGGCAGTACTGATGGCCGCCGCCAACAGCAAGAAGTGCCAGCGTGTGCTGGTATCTGCCACCATTGACCCCAAGGTGATGGAGGTGGTGCGCACCTATGCCCATTTCCATGGTGTAGAGTTGGTGACGATAGGCGAGCGTGACGGTATGACCGACCGCGGGCAGATGAGTGAGGAGTTGGAACGCGGTGCAGCAGGCGTACTGGTGCAGCAGCCCAACTACTATGGATATATTGAGAACTTCGACGGACTGGCAGACGAGTGCCATGCCCACAAGTCGCTATTTATGATGAACTGTGTGGCGAGCGACCTGGCACTGCTCAAGCCCCCTGGTGAGTGGGGTGCTGACGTGGCTGTGGGCGATGGTCAGTCGCTGGGCATACCGATGTGCTACGGCGGTCCTGGTGTAGGCTTTATGTGTTGCACCGACAAACTGATGCGCAAGATGCCCGGCCGTATAGTGGGTATGACACGCGACAACCGCGGTCAGCGGGTGTTTGCCCTCACCCTTCAGGCACGCGAACAGCACATACGCCGACAGAAAGCCACATCCAACATCTGCTCCAACCAGAGTCTGATGGCTCTCTTCGTCACCATCTACCTCAGCGTGATGGGTAAAGAGGGATTTCGCGAGGTGGCACAACGCTCGTACGACGCCGCACACTATCTGCACGACCGTCTGATAGCCACAGGGGCATTTACCGACTACTGCTCAGCCCCCTTCTTCAATGAATTCTGCGTGCGCTACGATGGAGATACAGACCGTTTGCAGCAGCGCATGACAGAACATGGCATACTCTTCGGAGTGAAAACTGCCGATGGCAAACTCATCATAGCAGCCACGGAGAAGCGCACAAAGGAGGAGATAGACGAAGTAATGAAAATCATTGAGGAGGACAAAGCATGAACAACAGACTATATGGCAATCTGATATTTGAACTCTCGCATAAGGGACGTCGTGGCTTCACCCTGCCCGCCAATGATTTCGGCGAACACGAGTTGCCCGAGTGGACACAGCGTGAGAAGGCTGCCGCTCTGCCCGAATGCGACGAGATGACCGTGGTGCGCCATTATACCAACCACAGTCAGAACAATTTCGGTGTGAACAACGGTTTCTATCCCTTAGGCAGTTGCACGATGAAATACAACCCCGTGATCAACGAGGAGATGGCAGCCCTGCCTCTGTTTCAGCAACTGCACCCAGCCCAACCCGAGAGCACATGCCAGGGTGTGCTGCAGATGATGTATGGTTTGCAGCATGCGCTCACGGCAATAACGGGCCTGAGTGCCTTCACCCTCAACCCCTTTGCAGGTGCTCACGGTGAACTGACTGGCCTGATGCTGATACGCGCCTATCACCACGAGAAGGGCGAGGATCAGCGTGTGAAGGTGATAGTGCCCGACTCAGCCCATGGCACCAACCCCGCCTCTGCCGCTGTCTGCGGTCTGGAGGTAGTGGAGGTAAAGAGCACCGCCGACGGCATGGTAGACGTGGACGACCTGCGTGCCCTGCTCGACAATGAGGTGGCAGCCGTGATGATGACCAACCCCAACACCCTCGGACTCTTCGAGCGCCAGATACCTGAGATAGCACAGTTGGTGCACGAAAGCGGTGCACTGCTGTACTATGACGGAGCCAACCTGAACCCGATGTTGGGCGTATGCCGCCCCGGCGATATGGGATTTGACGTGATGCACATCAATCTGCACAAGACCTTCTCTACCCCTCACGGCGGTGGCGGTCCGGGCTGCGGTCCCGTAGGTGTGATATCAGCCATGGAGCACCTGCTGCCCAGCACCGTGGTGAAAGAAGACGACCACTACACCCTGCGCCGCAACCACGGTCAGGAGGGTCAGACACCGATTAGTGTGGGTGCCAATGCTGGCAATGTGGGCGTGATGATACGTGCCTACACGTATATCCTCAGCCTGGGACGTGAGAACCTGAAGATGGTAGGTCCGCTCGCCACCCTCAATGCCAACTATATCAAGGAGGCGCTGAAGGACGACTACCTATTGCCCATCGACACCGTGTGCAAGCACGAGTTTGTGTTCGACGGACTGAAAGACAAGTCGAATGGCGTGACCACTATGGATGTGGCAAAACGCCTGCTCGACTACGGCTATCATGCCCCCACCATCTATTTCCCGCTGCTATTTCACGAGTCGCTGATGATAGAGCCCACGGAAAACGAGAGCAAGGAGACCATAGATGCTTTCATAGCCTGCATGCACCGCATAGCCCAGGAAGCACGCACCGAACCTGACACGGTGAAGAGTGCTCCACACAATACCCCCATCGGTCGTGTGGACGATGTGCTGGCAGCCAAGCATCCCATACTCACCTATAGGCAGATGACAACCGAGGAGGGATGATGCAGCAAAGCGACTTGATAATCATAGGCAGCGGCCCTGGTGGATACCGTGCCGCTGCATACGCTGCCCGCAAGGGAATGACGGTGACAGTGATGGAGAAGGGTGAAGTGGGTGGTACCTGCCTGAACCGTGGGTGCATACCCACCAAGGCTCTATGCCGCGAGGCTGAGGTACTGGAGACATTGCGCGAGGCTGGCAGCATGGGAATAGAGGATGTGACCTACACCTTCAACTATGCCGCTGCCATGGCTCGCAAGGACAGTGTGGTGAGCACCTTGCGCCAGGGAGTGGAAACTCTGCTATCCATGCCCGGCATAACCCTGGTAAGGGGCGAGGCACAGTTTGCAGATGCCAATACTGTGACCTGTGGAGGAAAGCAGTACACCGCACCCCATATCATCATAGCCACTGGCAGCAAGTCTAAGTCGCTGCCTGTGCCAGGCATAGACCTGCCCCATGTGATGACCTCCACCGGCATGCTCAGTGCCACCACACTACCCAAGCACCTGTGCATCATCGGTGCCGGAGTGATAGGCATGGAGTTTGCCTCTGTGTATCGCTCCATGGGAGTGGAGGTGACGGTAGTAGAATTTCTGAAAGAATGTCTGCCGGTGCTCGACAGTGATGTGGCAAAGCGTCTGCGTCAGCAGTTGTCTCGTCGTGGTGTGGAGTTTTTCATGCAGAGCGGTGTCACTGCCATCACTGCCACCGAGGTAGTGTTTGAGCGCAAGGGTAAGGAGCAGCGTGTAGAGGCCGACCGTGTGTTGGTGGCTACAGGTAGGGCTCCCCACACAGATGGTCTGTGTCTGGAACAGGCAGGTGTGGCATACGAGCGTAGCGGCATCACCGTAGACGAGCACCTGCTCACCTCGGTGCCCCATATCTATGCCATAGGCGATGTGAACGGCCGTTGCTTGTTGGCTCATGCTGCCACCATGCAGGGCATACATGTGGTGAACCAGATACTGGGTATCACGGACAGTATTGACATGAGTGCCGTGCCGGCAGCCATTTTCACCTTGCCCGAGGCAGCCTGTGTAGGACTGAGTGAGGACGAGTTGAAGAACGCAGGCATGGAGTATCAGGTGAAGAAAGGCTTCTACCGTGCCAACGGCAAGGCTTTAGCCATGGGCGAGAGTGAAGGTATGCTGAAACTCATGGCAGAGGCTGAAGGCAAGATAGTAGGTTGTCACCTCTTCGGAGCCCATGCAGCCGACTTAGTTCAGGAGGTGAGCGTGCTGATGGAGCGCGGAGTGACCCTGAAGGAACTGGGGTACATGACGCATATCCACCCCACCCTCTCAGAGATAATACAAGAGGCGGCCCTTAGTTAGGTCGCCTCTTGTTTATATTGTTGCCGGTGGAGATTATCTCACCACCACCACCTCTGCCGCTCTGAGCACACGTCCCTCGCGTGTGTATCCGTTTTTCTCTACGGACACGATAGTGCCGGGGCGTTTGGAGGAGTCGCGTTCCGACCCTACTATCACACACAGTTGGTCGTCTATCATCTGTTCGGTCAGTTCTATTTTCTTCACGCCGTATTTTTCCAGTACGGCCAGAGCCTTGGTCTTGGCGGTAAGCAGTCGGGTGATAGCCTTTGTAGACACCTGGCTCTGGTCCAGTCCGCGCTCTTTTATCACCGACTCTGCCCAGTCGAAGGTGTCCACCACCTGTATGAAATCTGCCAGCACCTCGTCTATGTATTCCTCATGCATCTTCTGCTGAGTTTCTGTGCGGTGTATCAGTGCCAGTTTTTCATTCTGCAGTCGAGCCACGAGTCCTGCTATCTCATTTATAGTACTCATTCCCATGATTGTGTCTGTTTTAGTATTATGGTTCCATTACTATGATAGTGTCTCCAATGCCCAGACTGCTTGATTTTTTCTTGGCATTAAGTTTCTGTATCTCATCTACGTGACTTCCATCGCCATAGAGTTTTTTGCTTATGTTATAGAAATTGTCACCTTTCTCTATCACATAGTATTTCTTTCCCTTGGGAGCAACTAGTGATGTCTCAGTCTTTTTAGCGTCCTGTGCTGCTGTCTGCGCATCCTTTGCATTTTCAGTGGCAGCAGGTGTTGCAGTGGCATTGTCGGCTGTCTTGTTACCATCTGCATTAGGAGTGATGGGTGCCTTGAGAGAGGGGTTGAGTTGTCTCTGCAGGTCGTTCACATGTTCCTGCAATCCGCGTATAGAGTCGTTGAGTTCAGCCAGTCGTTGGTTGTCCACCGACTGTCCACCCATAGAGGCACTGAGCAGTGCGAATACCACAGCTGCTGCTATAGCGATGATGGCAATGGGTTTCCATATATTTCGCTTGGCAGCCTGGTCTTCACGCAGTTCATCGAGGAGTTTATATATCTTCAGATCGCTCCCGCAATTGGGGCATTTTGGGTTCTCTTCTTCATGATAGTTGTGCAGGTCGCCCTTCCCACACACCGGGCATGTAAAATGTTGTTGCATACTTACTTTAGTAATTCGGCTGCAAAGTTACTAATAAGTGAGCGGTATTCCAAAAAAAAATAATTTTTTTCATTTTTATTGTCGCGCATGAACGGCATTCCTATCACCTTTTTACTTTTAGAATGTTACGTAATTTAATGATTTTCAGAATAATTATCACTTTCTTTAATATATTTACTACATTTTTACGTTTGTTTAAGAATTTGGTATACACTACGACACAAAAACAACCGTTATTATAACAAAGTTTGCACTAACTATTAAGAGATAAGACTATGAACAATTGCATTAAAGTAATCTGCATGCTACTTAGTATGTATGCTGTAGCAGCATGTAGCGATGACGACTCAGTATCAGATGCCATTGACATCAACGACAATGACAGCGACAGCAATGTATCCAGCGACCTGGTGACATTCAGTGCCCCCGACTTCAGTAGTTTCTCCATTGCGCAAAGCAATGCAGCCACAGGCGAGACTGCCACCACTCCCACCACCCGTTCAAACGAAGTGACCATAACATTCCATAGCGACGGAACTGCCACAGCCACAGACGAGACACTGGTGACGATAGATGGTCAGTCTGTGACTGCCAAGACGGCAGATGTGAACTACATCCTCACCGGCAGTACAGCCACAGGATCGTCAGCCGCTTTCACATACAAGGGCACAGGCGACTGCAGCGTGACATTAAATAGTGTGAGCATCAACACCACGGCAAAGGCAATAGGAGCCACAAAGGGTGGCAACATAGAACTGGTGATAAGAGGCGAGAACACTATCACCTCCACTGCCAAGAAGTCGATAGAGGTAGGTGATGACACTGAACTGGACGATGGCACGCTCACCACCTACCAGAAGTTGGACGTATACGGCGATGGCATGCTCAACGTGACATCATCCAGCAAAGGAGCCATTAGTTCCACTGACGCCATGACCATAAACAAGGGTGTGGTGCTCAACATCACCGTAGAGAGTGGCGCAGAAGGCAAGAAAGGTCTGAAAAGCGACACATCAATAGAATTCAAGGGCGGTCGCACTACCGTGTTCAACCATGCCCCTGCCGTATGGGACGAGGATGAGAGCGACTACTCCGCAGCCACCTGCGTGAAAGCTCCAGAGATAAGCGTGAGCGGCGGTACCGTGAAGTGCTACGCCACAGGCAATGGCGGCAAGGGCATCCGTGCCGACAAAGAGATGACCGTAAGCGACGGAACTATAGAGGTTATCACCACAGGCAGCAACCTCGTGTATTATAACGGCAACAGCATGGTCGTAACCCTGTCGCAACTGGAGAGCAACATGTACAGCAATTGCGAAGATGCAAATCCCAAGGGCATCCACGTGGGCGACAAGGACACGGGCACAGGAGATTTGACCATCAATGGCGGCACAGTGAAGGTAAAGGCCGTAAACTCCGAGGGTATAGAGAGCAAGATGAACATAAACGTAAAAGGCGGTACAGTGTATGCCTTTGCCGGCGACGATGCCATCAATGCCGGAATCTCTTCCGAGAACAACAAAGGAAATGCCTACGCTGGCAAGGGCAAACTGAACGTCAGCGGAGGGACAGTATATGCCCATAGCACCACTAATGACGGCATTGACGCCAACGGCACGATAAGCGTCAGCGGCGGCTTGGTAGTTGCCAGTGGGAGCACCGCCCCTGAAGACGGAATAGACTGTGACCAGAACACATTTGCAATCACCGGAGGCTACATCATCGGTCTCGGTGGCAGCACCTCCACACCTACGGAGAGTGCCTGCACACAGTCATCACTGATAACGTCACTGTCCACTTCGGAGGGCGAGACGCTGACACTGAAAGTAGGTGGCAGCACGGTCATCAAGGCGGAGATGCCACGCACGTACAACAATGCCACACTGCTTATTTCCACCCCCCAGATGAAGAAGGGCACCAGTTACTGCATACTGCGAGGCTCATCTTCATTAGCCAGCGGCACACTGAGCAGCAGCCAGTATGTGAACGGCAGTTCCGGCGGCGGTCCCGGTGGCGGTTTCAACCCTGGTGGCGGTCCTGGCGGTGGATGGTGAAGCCCTCTTTTTACACTCGCTGTTAAAAAAGAATTTCAACAAAGTGACGGTATAGATCTCATGCCGTCACTTTATTGCCTTTATTTATTTGTTGTGACCTTTAATCTTAATACAGTTTTGGAGGAATTCAAAAAAACACTATCTTTGTACGCTTGCATATTTAAAACGAATCACAATCATGGAAGTAATACAAAGTTTTACAATAGACCACACGCACCTGCTCCCTGGCATTTACGTGTCGCGCGTGGACAAGGGGTTCACTACATTCGACCTGCGTATCACCACACCCAACAAGGAGCCTGCGGTGGCACCCGCTGCCATTCACAGCATTGAACACCTGATGGCCACGTGGTTTCGCAACTCTCGGGTAAAGGACGATGTGGTATATGTGGGTCCGATGGGATGTCTCACCGGCATGTATATCATCATGACCGGCACTTATACCGTTGAGGACATGCGCCAGCTCACCATTGAGTGTCTGGAATGGATACTCACACAGACGGAAGTGCCCGCCACCACACCAGAGACCTGCGGCAACCACCTGCTCCACGACCTGCCCATGTGCCACTGGGAGTGCCGCCGCTACCTAGACCGTCTGAAGAACGATTTCCACTCCGAGTATACCAAGCTACAGGTCACTCTCAACGACGGGCGCGTATTTGCTGATGCATAGCATGATAGGGATTTCCCCACACACAAATATAGGAATTCCCCTTTATAGGGACAAAAACTATAATTATCTTTGCAGCGTGAGAAGGAGAGAACATGCCAAAGCATGAAAATCCCCATAAATGAGAAAGAAAACAATAAAATATATAAACTAAAAAACCTAAAACGATGAAGAGGACAACAATAGTACTGCTGAGCATCATGACAGTGATGGCAGCAAAAGCTCAAAACAGTGGCGAGTTTATCAAGATAGAAGACCACAACATCTACTCGAAGTGCTTCGAGCCGTGTGACACAAACGGCGACGGCATAGTGACATACGATGAGGCAGCCGCAGCTACAATGCTCGTGCTCGACAGAGGCGGTCGCAGCAACATCGTCACCGACTATTCCTTCCTGAAGTATTTCCCCAATCTCACCGCTTTCTCTGTAGGCAACACTCCTGAGACAGTGATAGACCTCAGCTGCCTGAAGAAACTGGAGAAGCTGAACCTGACCAATGCCGCCTGGCTGGAGAAAATCATACTGGCAGAGGGTTGCAAGCCCGAAATCACTTACCCCCAGGGCAAGACTTCTGTAGAGATTGAGTTCAAGGCGAAGGACTGCTGCGCAAAGAAGCATAAAGAGGGCTGCGAGAAGAAGCTTGAAGGCGAATGCGCAAAGAAACATAAAGAAGGCTGCGAAAAGAAGCTTGAAGGAGAATGTGCAAAGAAACATAAAGAGGGCTGCGAGAAAAAAGCTGAAGGATGTGCAAAAAAGCATGAAGGTTGCCAGAAAAAAGCTGAAGGATGCGAAAAGAAGCACAAGGAAGGATGCCAGAAAAAGGCCGAAGGTGAATGTGCAAAAAAGCATGAAGGATGCCAGAAAAAGGCTGAAGGATGCGAAAAGAAGCACGAAGATTGTGCTAAGAAGCATAAAGACGGCTGCGAAAAAAAAAATGATGTAGGCTGCGCTAAGAAAGCGAAACAATGCTGCGACGACAAGCAGCCCACAGGCTACAGCTACTGCGAGAAAGTGGAACAAGATGGCAAGACGCTGTATATCGTAGGCAACGGAGACGGGAAATACGGCATCTGGCACTGCGGGAAACTTGAGGTGCCTTGCAAATACAGCATTGACGAGTTGAAGAAAAACTATTTCACAGTGAAAATGATGGAGACAGCTGATGCCCCCATCATTTTTGTTGATGATGGTATCAAAGACTTCTGCCTGCGCAACAAGCATATTGACGCCGACAAGAACGGCGAGGTGAGTTGGATAGAAGCCCACGAGGCAAAAGAACTCTCGCTGATGAATTTCAAGAGTTTCATACGCAACATCAAATCGTATGAAGACCTGAAATATTTTCCAAGTCTGAAGTACATACATCTGGGTTTTACATACGTGGAGGACATTGACCTGAGTTGCTGTCCCAATCTGAAGGAGATAGATGCCAGCGACTGCCGTATGCTGAGGACCATCATACTGGACGGTGCCTGCAACCCAGAGATAAAATTCCCCGTGCCATACAAGGGCGTGCCTGCAAAGGTGGTAGTTAAAGAGCACAACGGTCCTGAGTTCGAAATGACACCTCACGAGTATAGCACGAACTGCAAGATGAGCAAATAAGACCATAAGGAAGAAATTGCAGAATAGACTTTGGCAATGAGATAACAGGCCGAAGATTTTGACTAAGCGAGAGAAAAACAAACATTTGTTTTGTTTTTCTCTCGCTTAGTCGTACCTTTGCGAGACGTAATAAAACGATTATGACACGACCCAGACTGTATATGGTGGTCAATGAAGACCGCTTTTTTCTCTCTCACCGCAAGGAGATAGCCGTTGAGGCTCAGAATCGCGGTTATGACGTGCTTGTGGTATGCAAGGACACGGGCAGGCGCAAGGAAGTGGAAGATTTGGGACTGCGCATGCTCGACATGCCCATCAACCCCACAGGCACAGCCCTGCGTGAGGAGCGGCTTACCTACAAGTTTCTGCTCAAGCTGTACCGTCGCGACAAGCCCGACCTGGTGCATCATGTGGGACTGAAGAACATACTGTGGGGCGGACTGGCAGCCAAGCGTGCGAAGGTGCCAGGTGTGGTGAATGCCGTGAGCGGACTGGGTGTGCTTTTCTCTGGCAAGAAGCCAGGCATGATGGCTCGAATAGTGATGTCGGTGATAAAATACAGTTGCCGACGCGAAGGACTGACGGTCATATTCCAGAACCATGAAGATCAGAATCTCTTCACACGCCACCATATAGTGCGCGAAGACCAGTGTGCATTCATCAAAGGTTCGGGGGTGGATCTTAACAGGCTGGCTTATACTCCCGATCCCGGTGGCTCACCCATCCGTATCATCTTCACTGCCCGTATGGTGAAGGAGAAAGGCATCTTAGTGCTAATAGAAGCAGCCGAGCGCTTGCGCGGCGATATGGAAGGCAAGGTTGAATTTATATTGTGCGGTGATTTGTCTGCCAATCCCAAGGCCATCAGCCGTGCAGAACTGGAATCTCTCTGCGACGGCCACTACATACAATGGTTGGGCTATCGCAGCGACGTGCGCCAACTGCTGGAGCAGTCGCACATCATGGCGTTTCCAAGTTACTACCGTGAGGGTGTGCCTAAATCGCTGATAGAAGCCTGTGCCATAGGTCGGCCTATAGTGACTACCCTATCCTACGGTTGCAAGGATACGGTAGTAGATGGCGAGAATGGCTTTCTGGTGCCAACCCACGACAGCGTAGCACTTGCCGAGCGACTGCGCCTGCTTATCGATGATGCAGACCTGCGCGTGCGCATGGGCAGAAAAGGGCGAGAGAAGGCAGAGCGTGAATTCTCGCTCACCGATGTAGTGAAACGTCACATAGAGATATACAATGACCTGTGCGGCAGGTGAAGTTACCACTGCGGGTGACCACTTGTAGTCTTCCTCCCCAAAAAAGATTATACCCGCCGAGGCGTCTCAAAAGATGCTCTCGGCGGCTTTCGTTTTGGGCATATCACCTGGTGAGCGATAATTTCAGGCTGAGACCGAAATCGCGTGTGACTGTGGGATATGAACTCGACGAGAGCAACGGAGTGTTGGTCTGGTGGTCGTAGTAGAAGCTCATGGTGAGCAACTTCGACAATGTGTATTCGGCATTGAAAGAGAACTTGAATGCCGAGTTGCCACTGGCTGCCGACGAGGTGATGGAAGCAATGTCGCGGTTGATATTCTGCTGACTGCGGTATGAGAGGTCGAAGCGAAGGTTCAAATCATGATTGAAGCCCTTGTTGTTGCCTTTGCTGCTGTTGTTGTTGGCAGAATTACTGTTATTGTTCTTGTCCTCATCATTGTCACTGCTCTTCTTATTGCTCTTCACCTTGCGCGGAGAGGAGCCCCATCCGAAGAGTCGTGCAAATGAGAAGTTGTTTATCTTGTATCCCCAACCCACAATCCAGTCGCGCGATGATGTCTCATTTATCTGCATGCTGGTCATACTAAGCGTGAGCACACGCGTTCTTCTGTATTCCAACTTCACCGTCATGTTGTTTTGCAGCGTCACATCTATACCGAACAGGGGTGAGAACGACTCGTTCAAGCTCACTGCCGACACGTTGTACATACTTGAGGGTATGGGAGCACCTGTGGCAGCATCACTGACAAAGCCCAAACCATTCATATACTCCATCCAGGTGCTGAACGATGCATAACTGCCAACAGCAAAGACACTCTTGTATGCATGGTTCAGGTTGACACTCTTGAAATGGTCGCGCAGCCACGGCAGTTTGCTCAGTCCACCATAACGTATAGACCAGTTGGGTAACAGTCTGCGCAGTGCAGGGAAGATGGAGAGGTCGCTACCAGCCATATCAGTATAGGCATGTAGGAAGGCGGGTATCATGACATCTGCGCTATAGCGGTTCACAGAGCCGTTGGCAGGGTCGAAGGTCTCGCCAGCCAGTGCCGTGCCCTTGGGGTAGACACTGCCAGCATAGCGTGCCTCCACCTTCGCCCGATAATCATCTAGCGAATTGCAGAAGCGTTCAAAACTCTTTGAGTAGTAGCCGTTGTTGGCATCGCCACCGCTTTCAAGTGATGAACCGAGCGAGATGGTAGTCATGCTGAAAGAGCCGCTCTCGGTGGTGGGGTTGCCTTCGTACATGTACTGTATGCTCTTTGCCGTGGTCTTCATGCGCGAGGCATTGAGGTCTATCTTCAGGTCGCGCAGGGGTTCCAGCGTCACACGTATCTGCAGGTCCTCTGACTTGTGGGTTGTGGCAGGTGAAGCGGCTTTGTCATTATAGAGCAGCCAGTCATTGCGTCGTGCCTTCTCCAGATAGTCTTCATCCACAAAGCCAAAACCGAAATCGAGGCCAGGAGCCATGACACCGCCACTACGTTGCCCGAAGATATCGCCCACTTTGGGCATGAAACCCGGTATGGACATATTGAACTGGTTATGGTACGACACATTGATATTTCGCACCATCATGAGCAGACGTGCTGCCGACTGTGCTGCGCGATACCATGGTTTGTCATCGAGAGGTGGTTTGGGTGTGACGGTCACCTTTATCTTCATGGTAGAATCGGTGCGGTTGAACACTTTCACCTTATTGTCGTCCACACGTTTGTATTTCACCGGCACCACCTTGCCATTGGCATCGCGTGCAGTGAGCGTGAAGCGTTTTGTCTTCTTATTGTGTGCCACCACGATGAAGGTGTCAGCCTTTATCGTCACCTCTTTCTCAAAACTGTTTTTGTTTTTGGGCAGTTGTTTGTCTTTATCGTCTTTTTTTTCGTCCTTGTCGTTCACCTTAGGTTTCTTGCGCCCTGTAGAGACTTTGGGTGCAGCCTTGGAGAAACGCTCATTCACCTTTTTCAGGAATGGTACATGGTCGTAGAGTTTCTGTAGGTTGAGTGCGCCAGAGAGAGATATGTCGCGAGAGGTGGATATGACATTTCCCAGCGAGGTGCCGTCGTCGAGGTCGGTACCCCTCACCCACTTGTATGTAGACTTGTATGAGGCGTCGGAATTGATCCAGTCAAAGATGGGAATGAGGTTTATTGGCGGTTTGTATGACACATTGAATGACTGTGCATAGTCGAGCGGTTCACCCATGTGCTTGATACTGGTCCACACCGAGTCTTTCCATGCCTCGTAGCGATCGGGGTACAGGTCTTTATTGACCGGGGTATACGGTTCCTCTATCTCTGCCCGTGTACCGCTATTGAAGGAGGCATGTAGGTTCTTGGTGAGGTCCCAACGTATGGAGAAGTCGCGGTTCCATAGGAACTGTTCGTTGAAGATAAGCGGCAGTGCAGAATTTTCGGTACTCTCCATATCCCGCTCCTGCAGTTCGTAGTAGTGTCTCTGCAGGTCGGTATTAAACGTGATATTCTGTGGCAACCAGTTGAGTCCGAAGCGTTTAAACAGTTCCAGCCATTTCGTTTTAGACTTAATGCCCTTGAACGGTTCCCACGCCTTGTAAACAGGAGTCCACGAATAGTTGAGCACCCCTTTCCACACGTCATCCGTCTCATATACCGTAGTCTCGCCCGATGTGCGTCGGTGTGAGTGGCTATAGGTGAAGGTGAAGTTGCTGGGGTCGTAGGGCATGGGATGTCGTTTGTTGCCTATACCCACCCTCACGTTCGAGAGCGAGAAGTTGGTATCTGTAGTCTTGGTCACCGCTATACTCTCTATGCTATCGCGCTCATGTTTGTCTACCGCTTCAAGTGCGTCGTCCAGTCGCATATCGGTATCCATGGGGTTGTACTTCGGTCTCTTCTCCTCCTTGGTCACGCTATAGTAGAGAGGTGCCGACACCTTTGCCTTCTCTGGGAAGAATTTTCCGAGGTCTATTCTGGTGGTTACACTGTATGACTTGTAATTGTCGGTGGAGCGTTGTGCCACGCCCTCCTCCAGTCCGCCGAAGCCATCGGTCATATACTTACCACTTACGTCGAGCGTACCCAGGTCAGAGAGTTGCATATTGAGTGTGCCGAGTGCAGCCCATCCGCCTTCGTTGTCGTATTCCAGCAGGCGCAGTTCATTCACCCACACCTCGCCGTCTTTCTGTTCTCCAGCCAGGTTTCTCACACCTATAATCATGGTTTTCACCTCGCCCAGAGATGGATTACCCATCACGCTCATCTTATTGGCGGGTTTTTCCTCGTCGTAGATAGAGAATACTTGGTTGTAGAATGCTGTGCCGAGCGTCTTGGCCCTGTTGCGTTCTTTCTTCAGTTGAGTGAGTCGCGAGAGTGGTATATCGAGCATATTTTCCTCGGGCCACACCACACGTTTGTCGGCAGTCGAATATTTGTCGTAATGGCCTGCGGGTGTCAGTTTCAGCGGTATCTCGTATTCATAGTAGTTGCTCTTGTAGTCGCTACCCAGACGTACGAAGAGAGCCAGTTGGTTGTCTGTCAGATTGCTGACATTATTGACCATGCTGTTGGCGTGTGCAAACAACTGCAGCCGTTTGTACAGTCGCAGGTCGAGGTTGGTGTTCTTGTACACACATTTCGACTCGCCCTGTCCCAGGTTTGTCACCACCATGCTCAGTGCCTGTTCGTTGCTCTCCACCAGTTGTCGCTGTGTGGGATCTTGGGCACGGTCTATGCCTGGCGGCAGTATGTAGTTGACTGGCACCTTATCGTTGTTCTCCTCTATATTGACAGCACTCACAGCCATTGTCCCACTGTTTGAGGCACTATTGGTGAGGTTCTGGTGATACACGCGCCATTCGCCGCGTACCAGGTCGAG
>CAMHPC010000045.1 GCA_946186945.1 uncultured Prevotella sp. | reverse complement strand
TGTCTGGCCTATCGTGACGGATAAAGCCTTTGGTTTGCAGAACGCTTAGGTCGCGACGGATAGTCCTTGCGTCAACTTTGAAATGCGTTTCAAGCGAAGCGGATGTTTCTAGGACATTTTCTAGGACATTATCTAGGACATTTATTTGTTCAGTCTCTATCAGCCGACCGAATATAATCTTCTGCCTTTCAGTGAGTTGCTTGGTTTTTTCTTCTAGGACATTTTGTAGGTCAACGATGGGACTCTTCTTTCCAGATACGTTTGAATTCAACGATACTGTCCCAAAAAGTGTGTCTGAGATATAGGATTGAAAAAAGATCTTGAAATCTGTATTCTTCTTTATTCTCTTTTATTCTTCTTCCTGTTGCGAAGTTATAGATTGTTTTTGAAACTGCAAAAAAATCGAAAGAAAAAAATTTTATTTACACTTTTTTAAGTGTAAAATATGGCGTCTCAAGAAGAAGAGGAGAACTGTAAGCGAAGGTGTATCCACACAATTTATAAGAGCTTACGACAATAATCCCCGGCCATACTCGATGGTCGGGGATTACTTGTCGTAAATCCGCACTCTTTACTTGAACTGGAAGTTGGAGAATGTATATTCGGTATAGTTGCCTGCCTTCTCATTCATACGCAGTGAGTGCAGTTGCGAGGTTCGGGTATTGATGGTGAGCACAAAAGATGTGAACATCATTCGCTTCTGCGCTTTCTTGTCGGTGACATTGGGAGTGATGGTGAGCACCAGCATATCGCCACTCTTGGTCATGGTGAGGTCAGAGAGGCGAGATATATCCTTGGCGCCTCCCGAGAGGATGCTCTCGAAGACGGCTTGGAAGGTGGCAAACTGAGCATTGTTCTTGCTGCTGGTGGTGTGTTTCTTACCCTTCTGTGTCATGGTGAAATCGCTGCCACGCATGAGCAGGGCATCCTTGCCCCCCTCCATCACTATGCCAACCTCGGCGGGCTGACGCATGGTGAGCGTGCCACGTGTCACCTGGTCGGTCTTCACTGCGGCACGGTGGGTGATCTTCACTGCGGCGGCTGTCACTTGGTGGTTCTTGTAGCGTGACACAGCCTTCTGATAATCTGCTTTCTGAGCCATCATGGTCATGCACAGACTCAGAGAGAAAAGTAATGTCAGTAACTTTTTCATAGTCGTAATATTATTTAGTTCATTCTTTCATTAGTGACTGTATATAGTCGCTGTCCATCAGATACTGGCAGGTGAGCAGGGCTGTCATAGTGACGCCCTCCACGCCATGCAGCAACAGGCTCTGTCCGGTAAGCAACAGATTGCTGATGGGTGTGCGGGGTGAGAGCATGGTGAGCAATGGATTGTGACTGTCCTTACGCACTCCGTAGGCTGACCCCTGGGGGGTATGGTTATAGTCGCGCCAAGTGAGAGGAGTAGTGACATAAATCTGTGTCAGATGGTCTGCCAGCATAGGCATCGCCCTCTGCGCCAATGCTATACTCTCTGTGGCTATATCGTGTTTGAGTTTCTCGTATTTAGACGGACGGCGTCCCACACGGGTGTCTGCCCATTTGTCAAACAGACTGAGGGGAACGGGGGTGAGCAAGTCTAAATGGTCTATATGGTCAGTGGAGGATGCCGGTGCCTGACAACTCACCATCACCCTATCTACAGGTGTGGTGGTATCTACAGGCTCCCACACGTTGTCCGTGGCATACACAAAGTGGTTGCAGTTGAAATAAGGCACACTGTCGGGACGTAGGACTACGGAAGTGGTCACTATGCCATGAGTATTCTCCATCACCGACATACGGCGACGGAAGATTTTACTCAGCACCTTGCTCTCTTCTATGAGTGCAAAGGTGTTGGTGGGATGCACATCGCTTATGAAGGTGTCTGCCTCATATACCTCGCCTGTAGAACAATAGGCGGCTGCTATTTGCCCCTCTCGCTCTTCGAGCGAGGTGACCTCAGCACCACATACCACTTGTCCACCAGCATGTATGATATCATCGACGACGGCATCTACCAACATGTTACCAGGTCCCTGAAGTCGCCAACTGCCACCTATGAAACTGCTATTGCCATGGGCAAAGGTAAACAGGGGCAGTGTGTCACGACGCAACTCCATCTTCAGCGACGAACCGGCAAGCACGTTCACGAGAAGGGGGTCATGAAAAAGAGTGGTGAGATAGTCGTAGGCATTGATCTCCATGTATTTCTGTACATCGGGGTGTGCCAGAGGCAGGGCGTCGAGGTGGCGCAACAATTCCACATAGGTGCGAAGGGCCTCACGCTCGTCGGGAAACTGCGCTGAGAGGGTGTCGACAAATCGTTCATATCCTTGGGCGAAGGCAAACTGGCGATTGCCGATGGTGATACGGTCGAAAGCATCTTCATCCATACGTAGCCAGGGCAGTCGCATCAGTCCCAGATGGCTGAAGATGGCATGTAGGCGCTGACCCTCTGTCAGTCCACCCACATAATGCAGACCTGTGTCGTAATGATGTCCGTGACGGGTAAAACTCTGCATACAGCCACCTGCCTGACGCTGACGCTCAAGCACCACTACTCTACGACCGGCAGACGACAGCAGACGGGCACACAACAGACCGCCAAGGCCGCCTCCTATGATTACCACGTCATACTTCATTTCTTTTTTCTATTTAGCCACCTGTATACCGCTGGCTGCAACACGTAAGACAACAGCACAGCAGCCAACAGACCAACGAGAGTGGCAAAACCCACCGATTGGATGGCAGGGTGAACAGCCAGAAGCATACTGCCTACTGTCACCACCAGCACCACCACGCTGAAGAAAATAGCCGACTTGTGCTCCAAGAGCAGACGCTCACCCACATCCGTGGTGAGACCACTCATCACAAAGATGCTGTAGTCTACTCCTATACCGAAGATAAAGGTGGAGATTATGATGTTTATCAGATTGAACTGAACACCGAAAATAGCCATGACACCCAACACGATGAGCCAACTGAGCAGTATGGGGACAAAGCCCAAAACTGTGTACTGCACATTGAAACGGAAACTCACCAGCAACACCACAAAGACAAACGCCATGGACAACCACTGCAGTACATTGAAATCACTGTTCAACTGCAACAGGGTGTCGGTGGTGTAATAGTACGTGTCGAGCACCATGAGATGGGGCTGAGAGCAGATGGCATTGCATATACGATTGTATGCACTGGAGTCGCTACGTACGGAGTCGTTCTCGCAACGCACGGAGGTGAAACACAGATAGTCGCCATTGTACGAACGCTCCATGAGCGTGGACTGAAAGCCCTCGGGTATGACACCAGCCTCGTACAGGGCATCGGGGGTATACTGGGCGGTGGCACTCTCAAAGAAGGGTTCGAAAGCACTTGCCACCAGTCCGGCACTGGGTGCTGTCTCGTTCACCAATTGGTGCACTCGTTGCAGACGCTCAGGGGTCCAATACTGCTGCCAGCGGTCTATATTGCGCTGCTGCTGTGCCAGCGACACGAAGATATGGTTTGTGGGGGTGTAACTCTTCACCAAGCCCAGTTGCTGCAACGAGTCGAGTTTCGCCTCGAGCAGGGAGAAACGCTCTATTGCCTCTTCCATAGTCTTGCCCGAACTGGCGAAATACTTCTCCTTATCGCCAGTATAGGTCTTGTCGCGCAGTGTCTGCTCGGAGTGCTCCACCATTGCAGCTTCGTAACCTAAATTGTGCATGTCGCCGTCAAACTGCGTGCCACGCCATATATACGCACCCACACACGCCACTACAATCAGTAGCAACATGCCTATCACCACACGGTTGCGGTCTATGGGATAACTGTTGATGCGATTGATTACGGCAAACGCCTTGTTGCTCTTTGCTTTCCTCTCCCTGCCGTCCTTCAGCAGGAAGGGGAGGAAGGCCAGTGAGAACAGTGTGGTGGCTGCTATGGCGAGAGCAGCGAAGAGTCCGAAGTCCTGCAACAGGTCGGTACGTGTGAAGAATAGTCCGCCGAAAGAACCGATGGTGGTGATGCACCCCAACAGTAGAGGCTTGGTCTGGTCGCGAAGCAACTGTTCCGGGTCGCTCTCATACTGATGGTGGGTGAGCACATGCAACACATAACTGAATGCCACACCCAGCACTACACCGCCTATTCCAAGAGCCAAAAGCGAGAACTGCCCACGCAACAGATACATCACAGCCATGCCAAAGAGGGCACCAAACGCTACGGGCAGTATCAGAAGGGGTATGGTGTCCCACCTGCGGAAGCAGAGCACGATAAAGATGAGTACCAGCACCACCGAACCGGCTATAGTGGTGGTGAGGTCGTGCTTGATGACGGTGGAGTTGTAATAGCCACTGGCAGGTGTGCCGTGGTAGGATATGCGCACATGGGGATGAGCCACTGCCATGCTGTCTATCAGCATGTTCATCTGCTGGAACAGGGCCGACCCCTGTCCGGTATTGGTGGCAGAGAACCGCGGTGTGATAAATGCCACACATACTGATGAGTCGCGCACGAAGAAGTGGTCGTCGAGGGTAATATAGTTGCCTGCCATATCGCCTATACCCTGGCGAGCAAGGATGTTGCGCAGACCGATAGGGTCCATCTGTATCAGCTCGGGAAACATCTCGCCTACCCCACCTTCCATATCCTCACGGTTCTGCTGCATCTGCGCCGTCATGTGCTGACGGGTGAGAAGAGTATCTATGCCGGCATAGAGGGTGCTGTCTATATAGGCGGGGAAGTGCTCGGAGAGATAACCGATGACATCGGGCATAAGGTTGGCATCCAGACGGTAGAACGCATCGCCAACCACAGTGTCGGTGTCATGAGCCAAAAGTGAGTCGACAAACTCATCGCAAGTAGCCGAGAGTTCTGCCACGTCTGACTGTCCGTCATTCTCAAACAGTACAAAGGTCTTGTCCTTGATGCGCAGGTCGGCAAAAGCCAGTTTGGTACTTCCATCCTCATTGCGCGATGAAGGCATCAGTTTATTGATATCCTCCTCCAGATGCAATTGGGAGGCTAAAACTATGAGTACTGCGAAGAGTGCCACTAAGATAGTCCACCCTACCACGCGGTGGGTGCTCAGATAGCGATATATGCGAATGAAGAGCGTTGTCATGCTCACTGTATGAATATTTTAAACTGCATAGTGGCTACTGTCTCTTCATCGATGAGACAGGTGCCGGTAGCCAAAGTGACGTTGGCGAAAGAGAGTGTAAAAGTGACTGTGGTGTCTACACGCTCACCCATATTGGGGCGGCGGTGGCAGATGAAGTGGCGCACCTCACCTATCACTCCCACGGGGGTGAGGGCTGACCCTTGGCGCAAGGCTATACACCCTGCCAGTGCCGAGGCTGTCTGCGCTATGTGCTCCACCAGTCCACTCTCCGACATGGTGCCATCGGGCAACAGGAAATAGTTGTCACGGTCGATGGTAAGGGTGCTGTGCGCATTCTTATCATCGACCATGTCAAAGCCATCCACCATCACAAACGGTGCTCGCTGGGGGATGAGCCGTAGTATCTCTTTGTCTTGAAATTCCAAAAGTATTACTTCTCCAAATGCTGCTCTATGTAGTCATAGAGGTCGTTGAAGGTCTGTATGGTATGGAGTTCCTCCACGGGGATGGTGATTTTGTAAGTAAACTGCACCAGGGCGATAAGGTCTACCAGATTGATACTGTCCAGATTGAGTGTCTCTTTGAGGTTTGCCTCGGGAGTGAATTCACTCTGCTCTATTTCAAACTCCTCTGCCAAAAGGCTGTTTACTTGTTCGATGATTTCGTTGCGTGTCATTGTCTTTCTTTACTTTATTATATTACGATGTTATTTGCTGATTTACAGATTCTTCACTATAAGTGTAGAGTTGGTGCCGCCAAAGCCGAAGGAATTGCTGAGGAACATGTCGAAGTGACTCTCACGGGTTTCGGGCACCACATTGATGCATGCTGTCTCTTCATCTGGGTTCTCAAAGTTGAGCGAACCGGCTATGAAGTCGTTCTTCATCATCAGCATGGTGTATATTATCTCAGATGCACCAGCCATCCACATCTCATGACCTGTCTGTCCCTTGGTGGAGGTCACCGGCACACGGTAGTCGCCGAAAATCTGTGCTATTGCCTGTGCCTCACGGGCATCGCCTATCTTTGTGGATGTGGCATGTGCGTTCACATAACCAATGTCGGTGGTCTTCACACCTGCGCTTACGAAACAGAGTTCGAGCGAACGTGCCGGTCCTGCCACATTGGGGGTAGAGATATGGTCGCCGTTGCCCGAGAAACCCCAGCCCAGTATCTCTGCCAGTATGGGTGCCCCACGCCGCACGGCATGCTCATAGTCCTCTACGATGAGGGTGGCTGCACCGCCACTGGGCACCAGTCCGTCGCGGTCGCGGTCGAAGGGACGGGAGGCATGGGTGGGGTCGTCCTCACGCTTGGAGAAAGCCTGCAGGCCATCGAAGGCTGCTATGCCATACATATTGTTCTCTTCTGCACCGCCGCACACTATACAGTCTTGCAGTCCGTTCTTGATAAGCAGGAATGCCAGACCCAGTGCCTGAGAGCCTGATGCACAGGCTGCCGAGGCAGTGAGGTTGATACCCTTCAGGTGAAAGAGGGTGGCAAGGTTCATGGTCACAGTAGAGTTCATCGACTTGAAGATGGCACCACTGCCACAGGCTGCTGTGGCACCAAATTGGCGGAATTTATCGAGTGCCACCATCGTGTCCTCTGCCACTGAGTCGTTACCGTATATCACGCCCACCTCGTGCTGGTCTATATAGTCTTGATCCAGACGGGCATGCTCCAATGCTTGACGGGTGGCCATATAGGCGTACTCTGCTTCTTCGGGCATCAACTGACGCAGGTTGCGGTTGAGGAAGGGCTTGAGGTCAGCATGTGGCACATTGGCGCAGATAGGAGAACGGAAACCCGCATCCTTACGTTCCTGACTGAAAACTATACCACTGCGACCGTCGTACAATGACTGGCGCACTTCATCGAGGGTGGTGCCAAGACATGACCATATACCCATTCCTGTTATTACAACTCTTCTTTCCATTTATCTTTCTTATCTTTTTACTCTTTTCGTTAGTATATTCTATATCTTTTTGCCAAAACAGCGGCGGCGCTTCACTATGGTAGGGTGTAAAGGTTTCCACTGCGACAACTCGCGCACATTGTCCTCCAACTGGGGTCCTGTCTCTGCCCATTTTATGCCACACTGGTTGTATATGGGTATGAGGTCGTCGAAGAACATGGCATTCACTCCTAAACCTTGATAGTCGGGTCGCACGGCTATAAGAAGCATCTCGGCATTGTCGGAATGCCGCCACTTCAGCCCCGAAAGCAGATGATACCATCCTGTGGGCCACAAACGGCCACCCGTCTTCCTGAGGGCATCGGCCAGACTGTACAGGGTTATGGCTATGCCTACCATCTCACCCTCCTGGTTCTCTATCGCCGTCATCAGTCGTTTGTCCACGAGCGAGAGATATTGCCTTACGAAGTCGTCCATCTGACGCTCTGTGAGACGGGTAAAGCCAAAAAGCGACTGATACGACTCGTTGAGCAAGGTGAAGATGCGCCGCCCGTACTCCTGCTGTATCTCCTTGTCGGTAAGTTTGCGCACACGCAGTCCTATCTGCTCGCGTGCATACTGTGCCACACGTGCATAGCGGGCTGGCACCTCAGCGGGGATATTCACACGCACCTGCAACCAGTCAGCCTCCTTGGTGTAGCCAAGTGCCTCCATATGGCGTGGGTAGTACTCGTAGTTGTATATGGCAGCCATGCTACCCTTCAAGTCGAAGTCCTCTATGAGCATGCCCTCCTTGTCGAAGTCGGTGATACCCATGGGTCCCTGTATGTGGGTCATGCCACGAGAGGCACCCCATTGTGCCACTGCATCGAGGAGCGCTCCCGACACCGAGAGGTCGTCTATGAAGTCTATCATCGAGAAGCGCACCACACGCACCTGCCACCGCTCATTGGCATGGCGGTTCACTATGCCTGCTATGCGCCCTACCACCTCGCCATCACGGTAGGCGATGAACGGTTGTATGTCGGAGAACTCCAGACCGGCGTTTTTACGCGGATTGAAGGAGTTGCGGATATCCATTTCCAAATCAGGCACATACTGCTCACTCTTGGCATATAGCACCGAAGGAAAGCGCACAAAATCTTTCATCTCGCGCGCATTGGACACCTTTTTTACTACCACCTCTTTCATACTGGGGTGCAAAGTTACTCAAAATTGAGGGGAAGACAAAAAAAACTCGATTTTTTTTACTGATACGGGTGAAAAGAGGACATTATAGTTCCCTATTATGCACATAATTATGCACAAAAAAAGCCCTTCGAACTATCGAGGGCTTTATTCTGTGTGTGAGTGCAGGCATGCTCACTTGAGCAAGGCTTTCACTTCTGGTGTCAGATACTGAGTCACCTTGTCTTTTGGCAATGTAGCCTGTACTATACCCAAGGAGTATGCCCCAAGTTCATATAGTTGATAGTTCACCTGCACTCCGCCATCCACCAGGTACGGGGTGGACTGTGGCATGGCAGCATTCATTATGGCTTCTCTTGCCTCTTCCTCTTTCTGCTCTGCAGCAATGAGTTTTTTCAGCACATCGTCGTTGCCGAGTTCAAAATAGTCGGTCACCCGTTCACCGTCACTCCGACGGAAGGTCATACCCTCTACGGAATACGAACCATGGGCGCCAGCCATGAACTGCTCATTACAAGCCTCGTAGGTGACACAATTGCCATTACCCCATTTCTTGTGTATGTCGGCATGAATGGACATCCCCGTGACGCCTGTGGCACCGTCGGCAGCCATCTCGGCCATCTGACTCTTCATCTCGGCCATGTACCTCTCGGCATACCAGTCGGCCACCTGCTGACCGTCGCTCATGTCGCCTGCATACCTCTCGTTTCCCAAAATGTCAGGATTACTGAGTTTTTCTATTATGTACTGGCGTATGGCATCAACCAAAGCAGGCGGTCCCTCTACAGGGTAATGCAGTTTGACCACGGAATAGAGGTTGCCCGACTCGTCGCGCAACTCTCTTTCGGCTTTCTTCAGTTTCAGGCTCTCTGCAGATACCGTACTCTCCACAGCAGGAGCATTTTCCTCGGCAGCGGCACTGATGGCAGCAGAGTCTGCCGAAGCAGCGGGCGCACCCTCGCCACCCTGGTTCTTGCATCCTATGAAGGCTACAGACATGGCAGCCAGAAATACGGCTATTAGAGTGTTTTTTCTCATCGGATTATTTGTTTTTTTGCATTTCCACTGTCATCTGTCCCACATATATGCCGTGTTTGCCATTCTGGTCTACCGGCACCCTGCGCCCCGAGAGGTCGGTCACATAGCGCAGTTCATCGAAGTAGGTATGTGAATGGCCGCCCAACACCAGGTCTATGCCTGATGTGCCAGCCACCACTTGCTGGTCGTTTGGACCGTTGTTGGAGTCCCACCCTATGTGCGAGAGGCATATCACCAAGTCGCATTTCTCCTTCTCTTTGAGGGTGGTTATCATCTCGGCAGACACTGCTATCGGGTCTTTCCACACCACACCGGGACAGTTGACCATCTCTACCAGTCCCTCGAGTTTTGGCGAGAGGCCGAACACTCCGATGCGCATGCCATTGCGCTTGATGACTACATAGGGTTTTACCAGTCCGTCTACTACCGTGCCGGTAAAGTCGTAGTTGGCACAGAGGATGGGAAACTTAGCCAGGCGGAAGATACGAGCCATATTGTCCAGGCCGAAGTCAAACTCATGATTGCCGATGCAAGCAGCGTCATAGCCCATCTCGTTCATAAGGGTGACCTCTATATCGCCCTTGAAAAGTGTGTAGTACACCGAGCCCTGCGAGAAATCGCCACTGTCAAAGAAGAGCAGGTCGGGGTGTGCCCTCCGCTCATCCTGCACCATGGCTATGCGGCGCAGGAACCCGCCACGGGCTGCCAGATTCTTGTCCTTCAGGTTGGGATTGAGTGGATAAACTGTACTGTGAGTATCGTTGGTATGCAGTATGTACAACTGTTTCTGTCCCATGGTGGTCAGGCATGTCATCACTGCCACCACTAAAAGTGCTAAGTTCTTCATATAGTCATTCCTCCTTCAGTGTAAAACGTCCATCTATCTTTGCTTCCACCACTCTGCCCTGTTTTTCCATCTCCTGGAAGTAGCGCATTATCACGTACTTGGACAAGTCACGCTCCTCGCCCGGCATACGTATGTCGGTGGCTGAGAGGAAGGCTGTCATCTCATCATTGCCGTGCGACACATAGTCGATGGTCGCCACACGATATTTGGCAGACGGGTCGATAGGCTTCCCGTCTATCGTGGCACTGATTATCTTTTTGGTTTTGGCGATGCCCACTATACGCAGTTCCTTGCTTATACCTTCGCCGCCGCGCCCTATCATCTGTTGTACCAGTTCCAGCACTTTGTCGCCGGTGAGGGTGAGGAAACAGATCTTGTTTTCAAAGGGTGCCAACTCCAGCACATCGCCTATGGTTATCTCTCCCTCGGGCAGTGCGGCTCGCATGCCTCCGGTGTTGTATACAGCGAAGTGGGGCTGTTCGCCATACTGTGGTGCCACCCACATCAGTATGTCGGGCAACAAGTTGGAGAGTTCGCTCTCAGGACGGTCGGCGGCATAGTAGCCGGCGGTGTGTCCCAGCAGCGGTTTCATGATACTGTCTACCTGCACCTTGTATGGCGCCATGTATTCATTGATGTCCGTCAGTCGACCGACGGCTGCGTCGTAGCGCTCGTCCACGAGTATGCGGGTGCGCTGTATGCCTGCAAAATGGTAGTGTGAGCGACAGGCAGAGAGCAGACACAGCACCACGAGGGCGGCAAAGATGTTTTTGCGTCTCATAGATCTTGGTTATGGGTTTTTAGTTTTGCAAATATACGTTATTTTTCTGAAACCGCCACTACAATGGTGAAAAACAGATGATTATAATGATATTTTTCAAGAAAAAGGCACTGAAATTTTTGTAGTTTGGAAAAAAGCAGTAATTTTGCACCCGCTTTTCGGCGTAATCGCTGGCAGGAATGAGTGAGTAGCCTGTTATGTTGCGCTGGACGATAAAACAATTTAATATTAATCGTACAATGGATTTAATAAAAGTTGCTGAGGAAGCATTTGCAACCGGCAAACAGCATCCTGACTTCAAGGCAGGAGACACTGTGACTGTCGCTTACAAAATTATCGAGGGTTCAAAGGAGCGTATCCAGCTCTATCGTGGTGTGGTGATACGCATCAGCGGTCACGGTGAGAAGAGACGTTTCACCGTACGCAAGATGTCTGGCACCGTAGGTGTGGAGCGTATCTTCCCCATCGAGTCGCCCAACATCGAGTCTATCGAAGTGAACAAGGTAGGTAAGGTGCGTCGCGCCAAGCTGTACTACCTGCGCAAACTCACTGGCAAGAAGGCTCGCATCAAGGAAAAGCGTTCTGCCATCAAGGCGGAGAAGTAGTCAAGAGAAGGAAATCGACAAGATACGGCAACGCGCCATCCTCACTATTTGTGACGGTTGGCGCGTTGCTGTCTGTATTTGGCTTTCTGCCGGGCGCTACCACTGCCATGGGCACCTGTTATATACTTTTTCTTCTTGGCCTTGGTCTTTACCTTGCCGTCATCGCTACGCCCACTGGAGGCGGGGCGGAACACCAGTCCGCCCCCAGCGATTATCTCGTCTATCTCGTCGCCTTTGCTCATACCGTGAAAGACGATTAATGGTGGAACAGTCGCACTCCGGTGAATGCCATGGCTATGCCGTACTTGTCGCATGTGGCTATGACATTATCATCGCGCACGCTACCACCCGCCTGTGCTATATACTGCACACCACTCTTGTGTGCACGCTCTATATTGTCGCCGAAGGGGAAGAAAGCATCGCTGCCCAGAGCCACACCGGTATTTTTTGCTATCCACTCACGTTTCTCCTCACGCGTGAGGGGTTCGGGGCGTTCGGTGAAGAACTGCTGCCATACTCCTTCTGCCAGCACGTCATCATAGTCGTCGCTGATAAACACGTCGATGGTATTGTCGCGGTCGGCACGTCGTATGCCGTCCACGAAGGGCAGCGACATCACACGTGGATGCTGGCGCAACCACCATATATCTGCCTTATTGCCTGCCAGACGGGTGCAGTGTATCCTACTCTGCTGTCCGGCGCCGATACCTATGGCCTGTCCGTCCTTCACATAGCACACAGAGTTGCTCTGTGTATACTTCAGTGTGATAAGGGCTATGAGCAGGTCTCTGCGTGCTTCGGGCGAGAAAGTCTTGCACTGCGTGGGTACATTCTCGAAGAGGGCCGGACTGGTCAGGTCTATCTCGTTGCGTCCCTGTTCGAAGGTCACGCCAAAGACCTGCTTGCGCTCCACTGGTGCAGGATGGTATTCGGGGTCTATCTGTATCACACAGTAGGTGCCCTTGCGTTTCTCGCGCAGTATCTGCAGTGCCTCGTCGGTATATCCGGGTGCTATCACACCGTCGCTCACCTCGCGCTTGATAAGTAGTGCTGTTGCCTGGTCGCAGATATCGGAGAGTGCCACGAAGTCGCCGTACGAACTCATGCGGTCGGCACCGCGAGCACGTGCGTAGGCAGAGGCGAGAGGTGTGAGGGGTGTGTCGCCTGTGAAGTAGATGTGGCGAAGGGTGTCGGAGAGGGGCAGTCCCACGGCGGCACCGGCAGGCGACACGTGTTTGAACGAAGCGGCTGCGGGCAGCCCTGTAGCCTTCTTCAGTTCGCTCACCAGTTGCCAACTGTTGAGTGCGTCGAGCAAATTGATGTAGCCTGGACGGCCGTTGACCACGGTGATAGGCAACTCGCCCTCGTCCATGAATATGCGTGAGGGCTTCTGGTTGGGATTGCATCCGTACTTGAGTGCTAATTCTTTCATCTCTGTTATTCTGTTAATCTTTTTATATTTGGTGGTTACTGTTTCTTTATCTAAACGGAGTATGTGCCACTTAACGCAGCACTATACCTGTGAATATTCTGCCGGTGTGTATAGTCTCTCGTCTGGCGGAGAAGAAGCGGTCTGTGTTGTCGTATGTACATATGCCCGAGGTGTGTATGCTCTCTGGCGGCACTCCCATCTCTGTCAACAGGAAACTGTTGCTGCGCCACAGGTCTATGTGCCATTTGTCATAACGCTGCGCTATCTCGCTCATGGGGAAGCCCTCGGTGGCAAAGGCCTCGTACACCTCGTCGCCAACCTCGAAACGGGCAGGCGAGATACTGGGACCTATTACGGCTTGCAACTGTGTGGAGTCGGTGCCATACTGTTGTTGCATATGGCTCACGGTATGCAGCACTATCCGTTGCACAGTGCCCTTCCATCCTGCATGTATGGCTGCGGCAGCATGGTGCGCCGCATCATACAGCAATACTGGCACGCAGTCGGCTGTGCTCACTCCTATACATACACCCGACAGGCAGGTGCTCAGAGCGTCCACGCCCTCCATCATCATCTGTCTGGCCTGTGGAGCAAGAGCAAAGAAGTCGGTTGTCACACGTCGCACCTCATGTCCATGTGTCTGGTGTGGAAAAATCAGATGTTGTTCGTCTATGCCGATGGCAGAACAGAGGGCACCGACACAGGCACTACGGGCCTCGGGGCATTCATCACTGGTATTGCCTATATTGAATCCTCCACACAACGACTGGGGCGACCCACCCCGACGGGTGGTGCTGAACGCGTAGACGCGTGGCGAGAGGTCATAGAGATGAAGTACCGGCGGCGTCATTCGTCCTCGTATTCAAAATCTTCTATATCCTCTATCTCGCTGTCGTCCACAAAGACAATATCGTCGTCCTCGCCCTCTGCCAGCATCTCAGCGGCAAAGCGCGACATATCCTTATCCCTGTGCACGAGTGTATCTTCGGCTGTGATGCTCTGCAGTTTGTTGCTCTCACTGTTGAGTTGTGTCCACAACACATCTTTCAGTTGCTGCAAGCCCTGTCCGCTCACGGCAGATATGAACACCACGGGCAGGTCGTCGGGCACGGTGTCGCGCAACAGTTCTATCAGTTCTTCATCCAGCAGGTCGCACTTCGTCACTGCCAGCACCCTCTGCTTGTCCAGCATATCGGGATTGAAGTTCTGCAGTTCCTTGAGCAGCACCTGATACTCCTTCATGATATCATCGGTGTCGCCAGGCACCATGAAGAGGAGCAATGAATTGCGCTCAATATGTCTGAGGAAGCGCAATCCCAGTCCCCTACCTTCGGATGCTCCTTCTATGATGCCGGGTATGTCTGCCATGACGAACGATTGTTGGTCGCGGTATGCCACAATGCCCAGCGAGGGTTCGAGTGTGGTAAAGGGATAGTTGGCTATCTTGGGACGTGCCGAGGAGAGTGTGGAGAGCAGCGTAGACTTTCCTGCATTGGGGAAGCCTACCAGTCCCACGTCAGCCAGAAGTTTCAGTTCCAGTATCACGGTCATCTCCTGCATGGGTTCTCCCGGTTGTGCGAAGCGTGGTGCTTGGTTTGTAGCTGAACGGAACTGGAAATTGCCCAGTCCGCCACGACCGCCCTTGAGCAGCATCACCACCTGTCCGTCGTAGGTCACATCACACACATACTTGCCTGTCTCGGCATCATACACCACCGTGCCGCATGGCACATCTATGTACTGGTCGCGCCCGTCGGTGCCGTGCTTCTTGTCGCGCCCGCCGTTACCACCATGTTCGGCAAAGATGTGGCGCTGATATTTCAGGTGAAGCAGTGTCCAGTAGTTATGATTGCCACGCAGATATACATGACCGCCACGGCCTCCATCTCCGCCGTCAGGTCCGCCGTTGGGCTGATATTTCACGTGGCGCAGGTGCATGCTGCCGCGACCGCCCTTGCCAGAGCGGCACAGTATCTTCACATAGTCTACGAAGTTGGATTCCATTTATGCTGTTTAGAGTTGGTCTATCACCTCACATATATCGGCAAAGATTCTATCCAGCGAACCCAGGCCATTGATATGGCGGTGCAGCCCCTCCTGCTTGTACCAAGCGATAAGAGGAGCCGTCTGCGAATGATACACATTGAGACGTTTGCGGATGGTCTCCTCATTGTCGTCGGAACGTCCGCTCTGCTGTCCACGCAGCAGCAGTCGCTTCACCAACTCCTCCTCGGGCACATCCAGTTCCAGCATGGCGCTCACGCTGTGTCCACGCTCGCCGAGCATGCTCTTCAGAGCCTCTGCCTGAGGTATGGTGCGGGGGAAGCCGTCAAAGATGACGCCCTGATGGTCTTTGCCAAAAGCGTCGTATACCTTTGCCAGTATGTCTATCATCAGGTCGTCAGGGATGAGTTGACCGTTGTCAATATACTTCTTTGCTGTCATGCCGAGTGGTGTCTGCTTGCCTATCTCTTCACGCAGCACCTCACCGGTGGAGATATGATTCAGTCCGTATTTCTCTATTATCAGGTCGCTTTGGGTACCCTTTCCTGAGCCAGGGCCTCCGAATATTACAATATTTTTCATAAAGACAGTGTTTATTAGTGTTGCGATTGAGTCATTCGGGTATCAAGGTATAGATATCGGGCAAGTTGCGCCCCTGTTGGTCATAGTCCAACCCATAACCCACTATGAAGTCGTTGGGTATCTCCATAGCCACATAGTCCATAGTGAGGTCTACTTCCAACTTCTCAGGTTTCTGTAGCAGCGTGCAGATATATACTGCTTCAGGCGAACGTGTGCCCAAGGTTTCTATCATCCGTTTCATGGTGAGTCCTGATTCCACTATGTCTTCCACTATGACGATGGTACGTCCCCGCAGGTCCTCATTGATACCGATCACCTCGGTCACCTTGCCGGTGGATGTGGTGCCCTGATAGGAGGCCAACTTCACAAAAGAAATCTCGCACGGTATGGTAATGCGCTTCATCAGGTCGGCTGCAAACATGAACGAGCCGTTGAGCACGGGCAAGAAAAGTGGGTTCTTACCCTCCAGATCATGGTTTATACGCTGCGCCACGGCATCCACTCGCTTCAGTATCTCCGATTCTGGTATGGAGATAGCAAACTTCTTGTCCTTTATCTGTATTACTTTCATAGCATTTTCTTTTCTGCTACAAAGGTACGATTAAGTGAGAGAAAAACCAAATTTATTTGTGTTTTTCCGAACGTATCAAGCACCATCCTTGCAATAATGCGTAGGTATGACATCTGGAATATACGAAAAACACATCTATATGCAACATTTTTGATGCAGAATGATATAAATATAAATATTATTTGTACCTTTGTAGCAGGAACATAAAAACATTACGACATATGGCACAGGTATCAATGACGGTTCGTATGGACGAGCAACTAAAGAAAAAATTTGATTCTCTTTGTTCTCAATTCGGCATGAGCGCTAATGCTGCCATGAATATATTTGCCAACGCAGTAGTTACATACAGGTGTATACCCTTTGAGATAAAAGCCCCTGACGAACCCACGACAAACAAGGGATTGGAAACATTCTATGCACTGAGGGCTGAAGCAAGAAAGAGAGGACTTCAGTACATGTCATTGGAGGAAATAAATGACGAGATAGAGGAGTCAAGGGCTGAACGCAGAACTAACATCGTTGCAGAACCGTGATATATGCAGTGATAGATACCAATGTACTGGTTTCAGCATTGCTTTCTCATAATAGCGAGTCTGCCACTGTAAAGGTGGTAGAAGCGATGTTGTGTGGTGTAATAGCACCCCTGTTTGACGACGAGATTCTAAACGAATATCATGATGTACTCAATCGTCCAAAGTTCAATTTCTCAAAAAAATTGATAAATCAATTTCTTTTTGCTATAACGGAAAATGGTGTTTATTCAAAACGTGTTAAGAGCGAAGAATATTTTTCAGACCCGAAGGATGTGGTTTTTTATGAGGTAGCAATGTCAAAGGACAATGCTTATCTCGTAACGGGAAATACAAAACATTTTCCTAAAGTCTCGATAGTTGTAACTCCTGCGGAAATGATAAGGATTATCGAAACTTTGTAATTACTTATTGGTGGATGAATATAGCACCATCCTTGCAATAATGCGTAGGTATGACATCTGGTAAAAAAGACGGAACAGAAGTCGTTGTTTTTCCCTTCAATAAAAGTTTTTTTCTTTTATCACTTCGTAGTATGTTTATTTTTTGTAATTTTGCCGCCGTATGAAAATTTTCAATAGCAATCAGTTGCACGAATGGGACCGTTTTACCATAGAGAACGAGCCCATCAAGAGCATCGACCTGATGGAACGGGCAGCACAACAGATAGCCCGAGCCATCATGGACGAGTGGTCGACACGCACCCCCGTAGTGGTATTTGCCGGACCAGGCAACAACGGTGGCGACGCCTTGGCCACAGCACGTATCCTTTCCGAGAAGGGATACAAGGTGATAGCCTACCTTTTCAACATAGGCAATAAACTCTCCGACGACTGCAAGGTAAACAGAGACCGTCTCTCTGACAAGGTGACCTTCGTGGAGGTGACTAAGGAATTTGACCCGCCACAGTTGGAAGCAGACACACTGGTGGTTGACGGACTGTTTGGCACAGGACTGTCAAAACCACTATCTGGCGGCTTCGCCTCGCTGGTGAAGTATATCAACCAGTCGCCTGCCACAATAGTAAGCATAGACCTGCCCTCGGGACTGATGTGCGAAGACAATACGCACAATATACACGTCAATATAGTAAAAGCCGACCTCACACTCACTCTCCAACAGAAGAAACTGTGCTTCTTCCTGGCAGACTCGCAACAGTACGTGGGTAGGCTGAAGGTACTGGATATCGGCCTGAGCGCCGACTTCATGAAACAGTCCAGCACCGATTTTGAGACTCTCGAAGCCAACGATGTGAAACGACTACTCATGCCACGCGATGATTTCGCACACAAAGGCAGTATGGGCAGTGCACTCATCATCGCCGGCAGTCAGGGCATGGCAGGAGCCGCCATACTCACCACACGGGCATGCCTGCGCAGCGGAGCGGGAAAAGTGACGGTGCATACACCACGACAAAACTACGCCGTGATGCAGATGAGCGTGCCGGAGGCTCTGGTTCAACTGGACAATGACCCGGAGGCATTCTCCGAATCGGTTGACTCGGATGACTATGACGCACTGGGCATAGGCCCCGGCCTGCGACAGGCAGAGAGCACCGCCATAGCACTGATAGGACAACTGCGACGCACCAAAGCACCTGTCGTGGTGGATGCCGATGCGCTGAACATACTCGCAAGCCACAGGGCATGGATGCAACAACTGCCCAAGGAAATAATACTCACCCCACACCCGAAAGAGATGGAACGACTGGACGGCAACCATACCAGCAGCAGCGACTACGAACTGCTGTGTCAGGCACGCGAACTCTCTGATCGGCTCAAGGCATATATCATACTGAAAGGACACTATAGCGCTCTCTGCTTGCCCGATGGTAAGGTGTATTTCAACACTACAGGCAATAGCGGTATGGCAACGGCAGGAAGCGGGGATGTGCTGACGGGCATTATCACCGGACTGCTGGCTCGGGGGTATCAACAGGCTGATGCCTGCCGCATAGGTATGTACCTGCACGGACTGGCAGGCGACATGGCAGTGAGCGACATAGGAAAGGAGAGTCTCATCGCCAGCGATATCATACAATACCTGCCACAGGCTTTCAAGTCGCTGAGTTATTAAAATAAAAAAATCCTGGAAACCAGTAAGTTCCAGGATTTCTTTATTTCCTTAATTCCGCAACACTTTGATTTAACTTTATTTATAAGTTCCTGAGCAACAA
>CAMHPC010000044.1 GCA_946186945.1 uncultured Prevotella sp. | reverse complement strand
GTGTGTCCCACCATGTCACCATTGGCGAAATTCACCACTATGAAGTCGTACTTCTCAGTCTGGATGGCCTCCACCAGTTTGTCTTTCACCTCGTAAGCACTCATCTCAGGTTTCAGGTCGTAGGTAGCCACCTTTGGCGAAGGTACCAATATACGGTCCTCACCCTCGTATGGAGCCTCTCTGCCGCCATTGAAGAAGAATGTCACATGTGCGTATTTCTCTGTCTCGGCGGTATGCAGTTGTTTCTTGCCCAGTTTGCTGAGATACTCGCCCAGTGTGTCCTCCACGTTCTCTTTCGGGAAGAGGATATGCACACCCTTGAAACTGGCATCGTACGGAGTCATGCAGTAGTATTGCAAATTGGCGATGGTGTGCATGCCTGCCTCTGTCATATCCTGCTGGGTGAGCACCACAGTGAGTTCCTTAGCGCGGTCGTTGCGGAAGTTGAAGAATATCACCACGTCGCCCTCCTGTATAGTGCCGTCCACAGTGCTATTGTTTATAGGCAGCACAAACTCATCGGTCACACCGTCGGCATAACTCTCCTCCATGGCCTTCACCATGTCGGTAGCCTGTTTGCCCTTGCCTTCCACCAGCAGGTCGTAAGCCTCTTTCACACGTTCCCAGCGTTTGTCGCGGTCCATGGCATAGAAGCGGCCCACTATAGATGCTATGTGTGCATTATTCTTGGAGCATACCTCTTGCACCCGACTGATAAAGCCGGCACCGCTCTTCGGGTCAGTATCGCGTCCGTCCATGAAACAGTGCACGTATGTGTGCTGCAGACCATATTCGTTGGCTATCTCAATGAGGCGGAAGAGGTGGTCGAGAGAGGAGTGCACGCCACCGTCGGAGGTCAGTCCCATGAGGTGGAGTTTCTTGCCTGTTTTCTGTGCGTAGGAGTATGCACTTACTATCTCTTCGTTCTTGAGAATGCTACCGTCTTTGCAGGCACGGTTTATCTTCACCAGGTCCTGGTATACCACACGTCCGGCACCTATATTCAGGTGTCCCACCTCCGAGTTACCCATCTGACCATCGGGCAGACCCACGTCCTCGCCTGATGCGGCCAACTGAGAGTGTGGGCTCACGGCATTTAGGTAGTCGAGATAAGGAGTGGGCGTATTGTAGATGACGTCGCCCTCGCCATGTTTACCGATTCCCCAACCATCGAGAATCATCAATAATGCTTTTTTTGCCATAATTATGTATAGATATAGTATTTCCGTATACAAAGGTACGGTTATGTGAGCACAATGCAAAAGTTTTTGTTATATTTCTCTTGTTATATCTGATTTTTTGCTTTACATTTGCAACACTTACGACTATTAGAAAACCCATAATCAGCGATATGAGAAAACATATGAGACTTTTGCTGTTTGCCATAGCATTATGTTCAAGCAGCATACTGTGCCACGCCAGCGCAGTAGCGGGCGCATCAATCAACGCATCCGACAGTGTAGTGACAGAGGTGGCGCACGATGCCGACGGCAATCCCACACGCATCACCGTGCGCGTGATGCGCCGGGGCAAGACCTTTCAGAAGATGACGACCTCGTACTGGTTGGAGGCAATACCCAACAATGCATACGAGGTGGGCAAGGTGAGTCGTGTAGACATCAATTTCGATGGTATCAACGACATACTGGTCTACTTAGGCGAGTACAGCAACCGTGGATATGAGTACTACGATGCGTGGGTGTGGAACAGGAAGAAGCAGCGCTATGTGCATGTGGAGAAATTTCACGAGATTGCCAATCCGGAAGTGAACTGTGCAGACAAGTGGATAGAGAGCACCTCTCCCATTTCCTTCTCCGAAGAAGTGTACAACCGCTACGAGTGGCGGCGCGGTCAGTTGGTGCTCACCCTGAGCCAAAAAGTAGAGAACAAAGACTGAGCGCCCCCCCCCACAAACATATACTACGATGTGATGGGCAGACGCGTGTTCACTCCGCGCAGCGGACAACTGCTCATCTCGAAAGGAAAAAAGACTTTGTGGAGATAAATCAAAAATCTTCAAAAGGTAACAAGGGCTCTTCTGCTGGCAGCAACTGAAAAGTCATGCGGTGATAAGGTGTAGGACCGTATTCCTTTATCGCCTTGCGGTGTTCTGCCGTGGGGTAGCCCTTGTTCTTCTTCCATCCATACTGGGGATAGAGGGCATCTAAGCGCAACATCTCCTCATCACGATAGGTCTTAGCCAATATAGACGCAGCAGCGATAGACAGATACTTGCCATCGCCCTTCACTATGGTAGCGTAGGGCAGCGTGCCGTAGGGCAGGAAGCGATTGCCATCCACGATAACAGCCTCTGGGCGGACAGTCAACAAGTCGAGAGCCTTATGCATGGACAGGATAGATGCCCGCAGTATATTCACCTGGTCTATCTCCTCATTGCTCATACTCGCCACAGCCCATGCTAACGCGTCGCGCTGCACCTCTTCACGTAGCGCCATGCGTTGCTTGTGAGTCAGCTGTTTAGAGTCGTTGAGCCGTTCGTTATGATAGTCGTCGGGCAGTATGACGGCAGCAGCGAACACAGCCCCTGCCAGGCACCCCCTGCCAGCCTCGTCGCAGCCAGCCTCTACCAGACCAGAGAAATGATGGGATAGCAGCATACCTATTCCTGTAAAAAATCAAAACATCTGTGCCACTCGGCGTATGGCAGCGGCGAGTGTGTCTATCTCGCCGCGGGTGTTGTATAGAGCCAGCGACGCCCTGACGGTGCCCTGTATGCCCATGCGCTGCATCAGCGGTTGGGCACAGTGGTGGCCTGTGCGCACGGCTATGCCCAAGCGGTCGAGCAGTGTACCCATGTCGAGTGGGTGGATATCGCCTACGAGGAAAGAGAGCACGGCATCATGGTCGACTGCCTCGCCTATCCACCGCAGCCCGGGTATGTCGGAGAGTTGTTCACGGGCATACTCAGTGAGCGAACGCTCATGCTCCGCTATCCTGTCCATGCCCAAATGTGTGAGATAGTCGAGAGCCACTGCCAGTCCGTGAGTAGCGATATAGTCGGGTGTACCGGCTTCAAACTTAAGGGGTGGCTGTTCGAAGGTAGTATGTTCGAAACTCACGTGTTGTATCATCTCGCCGCCTCCCTGATAGGGTGGCATCTGTTCCAACCACTGCTCCTTGCCGTAGAGCACGCCCACACCAGTGGGTCCGTACGTCTTATGTCCGCTAAACACGAAGAAGTCGCAGTCCATATCCTGCACATCAATAGCCATGTGCGGAGTGCTCTGGGCACCGTCCACCAGTACTGGTACGTCATGGTTGTGCGCCACCCGGATTATCTGTTTCACGGGGTTGACCGTACCCAGCACATTGCTTACATGAGTGATGCTGACCAGGCGTGTATGCTCGGTAAAGAGAGCGGCATACGCCTGCATATCCAGTTCGCCCTGGTCGTTCATGGGTATCACCTTAAGCCGTATGCCCGTGCGCTGAGCCAGCAGTTGCCAAGGCACTATATTGCTATGATGCTCCATCACGCTCACTATCACCTCATCGCCCGCCTTCATGAACGTCTGTCCGAAGGATGCTGCAACCAGATTGATACCCTCGGTGGTACCGCGGGTGAACACTATCTCGGATGTGGAGCGGGCACCTATGAAGCGTCTCACAGTGTCGCGTGCCGCCTCATGCAGTTCGGTGGCCTGTTGCGAGAGGTAGTGCACGCCCCTGTGCACATTTGCATTCACGTTCAGATACTCATCGCGCATGGCATCGAGCACCTGCAGCGGTTTCTGCGTGGTGGCGCCATTGTCTAAATACACCAGGGGGCGTCCATACACCTCTCTTGAGAGTATGGGAAAATCCTTGCGTATACTGTCTACGTCGTATGTCATAGTGTCATTCTCTATCATGTCATCGGCAGAGTTTACACCCCTCGCATTTACTCAGTTCACCACGGAAACGTTTTTCCAGAAGGTATCTTAGTCTGTCGCGCAGAGGTTCCACCTGTATCCTGTCTATCACCTCGCCTATAAACGCCTGTTCGAGCAGCAGTTTTGCCTCTTTCTCGCTTATACCCCTTTGCCGCATATAGAAGAGAGCAGCATCATTGAGTTGTCCCACGGTACTGCCGTGTGCACATTTCACGTCGTCGGCATAGATTTCGAGCATGGGTTGTGTGTACATGCGTGCCTCCTTGGTGGTGATAAGATTCTGATTGGTCTCTTGCGATGCCGTCTGTTGGGCACCCTCCCTCACCAGCACCTTTCCTGCGAAGGCACCCACCGCCTGTTCATCGAGCACATACTTGTACAGTTCGTCTGACGTGCAGTGGGGCGCACGGTGGTCTATGAGGGTATTGTTGTCCACATGTTGCTGGCGGTCCGCCACCACGCATCCGAGCATCTGACATTCCGCCCCCGGTTCAGCCAGAACGAGGTCGGTACGGTTGCGTGTCTCGCCATTGTGCAGTGTGATGACACTGTGCACCACCCTACTGTCTGCCTTCTGGTGTATATACACATTACTGACGCGATGGTTTTTGTAGTGTGTCTCTTCCATGCAGTAGAGTTGCAACTGTGCCCCTCTGCCCACTATCACCTCCACCACCTGAGTGGTGAGGAAGTGGCGGTCGTCGGCGGCATGGTCGCAGAACAGCAGTTGTGCCTCTGCCATATCCTCAAGTATGATGAGCACCCTGCGGTTTACCATCAGGTCAACATCCGACCTGAGTATATTGATCACCTGAATGGTGCGTTCCACCTTCACTCCACTGGGCACATACACCACCAGTGCATCCTGCGCCAGCATGGTATTGAGGGCTGTCACCCCATCGTCGGCAGTATCAGCCAGCGAGCCGTAGTACTCCGCAGCCAGTGAGGGATAGCGCAGTGCAAAACGCGCCATATTCTCCACCACCACACCTTCAGGCAGTGGGGTCTTGGGCAGAAGTCTGTCATAGAACAGGTCGTTGACCACGAAGTACAGCGATGTGCTGAGGTTGGGCACATCGCAGCGGAAGGCATTGTAGGGGTTGGCAGGTATATCCAGGCGCGAGAGGTTGAGTCCGTAGTCGGGTTCAAACATCTTCTGCATATCGGTATACTTATAGCGCTCCACACGACGTGTGGGCAGTCCGGTGGAGCAGAAATCGCTGAACGCCTTCTCCCTTCGGGCATTCATCACCTCGGTGGCATGTCCGTCGATGAGTAGCCTCTGCTGTGTGAACAGTTCCTTGTACTGCTGTTCGCTGTGGGTCATGCCTGTTCCTCCTTTATCCACTCGTAGCCTTTCTCCTGTATGAGCAGAGCCAGTTCCGCCCCTCCCGTCTTCACTATCCGTCCCTTGTACAGCACATGCACCACATCTGGGCGTATCATCTCCAGCAGACGGTCATAGTGGGTGATTACGATGCGGCAGTTGTGCTCGTTCCTGAGCAAGTTCACACCGTCAGCCACTATGCGCATAGCATCCACATCCAGTCCGGAGTCCGTCTCGTCGAGTATCGCCAACTCAGGTTCGAGCATAGCCATCTGGAATATCTCATTGCGTTTCTTCTCTCCGCCCGAGAACCCCTCGTTGACCGAGCGTGATGAGAGTCGGCTGTCCAGTTGCACCACCTTGCGTTTCTCCTTCATGAGTTTCAGAAACTCGGCAGCGGAAAGTGGTGGCATGCCATGATACTTACGGTTCTCGTTGATGGCTGCCTTCATGAAATTGGTCATTGACACACCCGGTATCTCAACGGGATACTGGAACGAGAGGAAGAGTCCCTCGTGTGCCCTGTCCTCGGGTTTCATCGCCAGCAGGTCTTTGCCACGAAAGGTGACGCTGCCCTGTGTGACCTCGTACAGGGGGTTGCCCACCAGTACAGCGCTGAGTGTACTCTTGCCCGAGCCGTTTGGCCCCATGATGGCATGCGTCTCGCCCGGGGCTATAGTGAGGTTTATGCCACGTAATATCTCTTTGCCGCCGATAGTGGCGTGCAGGTCTTTCACTTCTAACATTTTTTCCATACTTACATACTTAAAAGCGTTGTTGGTATAGGTGTTTTATCCCACGGTGCCCTCGAGTGACACAGACAGCAGTTTCTGTGCCTCTACAGCAAACTCCATGGGCAGTTTGTTGAGCACCTCCTTGGCATATCCGTTCACTATCAGACTGACTGCCTGTTCGGTGGGTATGCCCCGCTGGTTGCAATAGAACAGTTGCTGTTCGCTTATCTTGCTTGTAGTGGCCTCGTGTTCCACTATGGCAGTGGGATTGTGCACATCCATATAGGGGAAGGTATGTGCCCCGCACTCGCTGCCCAGCAGCAGACTGTCGCACGAGGAGTAGTTGCGGGCATTGTCGGCATTGGCAGACACGCGCACCAGTCCACGGTACGAGTTCTGGCTCTTGCCTGCGCTTATGCCTTTGGAGATGATGGTGCTGTGAGTGTCTTTGCCCAGGTGTATCATCTTAGTGCCTGTATCTGCCTCCTGGTAGTTGTTGGTCACTGCCACCGAGTAGAATTCGGCTTGCGAGCGGTCGCCCCTGAGCACGCACGAGGGGTACTTCCAGGTGATGGCAGAGCCAGTCTCCACCTGTGTCCACGAGAGTCGGCTGTCGTCGCCCCTCAGTTCACCGCGTTTGGTCACCAGGTTGAGCACTCCACCGCGTCCGTTCTCATCGCCCGGGTACCAGTTTTGCACTGTGGAATACTTCACCTCTGCCCTATCGTTGACTATAATCTCTACGATGGCAGCGTGCAACTGGTTCTCATCGCGCATGGGAGCAGTGCAACCCTCCAGGTAACTCACGTACGAGTCGTCGTCGGCTATGATCAGCGTACGCTCAAACTGTCCCGTGTTGCGGGCGTTGATACGGAAATAACTGCTCAGTTCCATCGGGCAGCGCACACCCTTGGGGATATAGACGAACGAGCCGTCGCTGAACACGGCACTATTGAGTGCTGCGAAGTAATTGTCGCGATAGGGCACCACAGTGCCCAGGTACTGGCGCACCAGTTCGGGATATTCCCTCACTGCCTCGCCTATAGAGCAGAAGATGACTCCCAGTTCAGAGAGTTTCTCCTTGAACGTGGTTTTCACCGACACAGAGTCCATGATGGCGTCGACAGCCATGCCACTGAGTGCCAGACGTTCCTCCAGAGGTATACCCAGTTTGTCGAACGTCTTCATCAGTTCGGGGTCTATATCCTCGTTGGTTGGCTTTTTCCCATCTGTGTTTTGTGGCTTTGCCAGTGGGTCGGCATAGTATGATATGGCCTGATAGTCGATGGATGGCAGATGCACGTGTCCCCACGAGGGCTGTTGCTGTTGCTGCCAGAAGTGCAGAGCCTTCAGTCGGAACTGCAGTAGCCAGTCTGGTTCACCCTTCTTGGCAGAGATGATGCGCACCACCTCCTCATTGAGTCCACGGTCTATTATCTCAGTGTGTATGTCGGTGGTAAATCCGTATTCATATTTCTTCTCCGCCACCTGACGCACCAACTGATTGCTGTTGTCGTTAGTCTGCATGCCTTATATATGAGTTTGGCCCCTCCTGACATGTCCGAGGGGCCTCTGCTCACTTAAAGTTTCTGTTGTATTTCTATCTCAGTGAATGTCTCGATTATGTCGCCTGTCTGTATGTCGTTGAAGTTGACCAGACTGATACCACATTCGAAGTTGACACCCACCTCCTTCACATCGTCCTTATATCGTTTGAGAGCATTGATAGCGCCGGTGTGCACCACTATGCCGTCGCGCACCAGTCGTGCCTTGTCCGTGCGGTGCACCTTACCCTCGGTCACCATGGCACCTGCCACAGTACCCACCTTGGATATATGGTATACCTCGCGCACTTCCACCTGTCCGGTCACCACCTCTTTCTTGAGTTTGTCGAGCATACCCTCCATGGCCGACTTCACATCCTCCAGTGCGTCGTAGATGACGGAATAGGTATTGATCTCCACGCCCTCGCGCTCAGCCAGTTTACGAGCCGCCGAAGAGGGTCTCACCTGGAAGCCCACGATGATAGCGTCGGATGCGTAAGCCATCTGCACGTCGTTCTCGCTGATCTGTCCTACTGCCTTGAGTATCACGTTCACGTTGATCTTCTCGGTAGAGAGTTTGAGGAACGAGTCGCTCAGTGCCTCGATAGAGCCGTCGGTATCGCCCTTGACCACCAGGTTGAGTTCTTTAAACTCGCCCAGTGCTATGCGGTGGCTGATATCGGAGAGTGTGAGTCGGGTCTGTGTGCGCAGTCCCTGCTCGCGTTGCAGTTGTTCGCGTTTGTTGGCTATCTCGCGTGCCTCTTGCTCGCTGTCCATGATATGGAAGGAGTCGCCGGCAGTAGGTGCGCCGTTGAGTCCGAGGATGATAGCGGGTTCTGCGGGTCTGGCCTGCTGCATACGCTGGTTACGCTCATTAAACATAGCCTTGATGCGTCCGTGTGCCGTGCCTGCTATCACCACGTCGCCCACCTTGAGTGTGCCGTTGCTCACCAGCACCGTCGACACATATCCGCGTCCCTTGTCGAGCGACGACTCTATGATGCTGCCCGTGGCCTTTCGGTTGGGGTTGGCTTTCAGGTCGAGCATCTCTGCCTCGAGCAACACCTTCTCCAGCAGTTCATCCACGCCCAGACCTTTCTTGGCGGATATCTCCTGACACTGGTACTTGCCGCCCCACTCTTCCACGAGCAGGTTCATATTGGCCAGGTCCTCACGTATCTTGTCGGGGTTGGCGCCGGGCTTGTCTATTTTGTTTATGGCAAACACCATAGGCACGTTGGCAGCCTGTGCATGTGCTATAGCCTCCTTGGTAGTAGGCATCACGCTGTCGTCGGCAGCGATGATGATGATGGCGATATCCGTCACCTGAGCACCACGGGCACGCATGGCAGTGAACGCCTCGTGTCCTGGAGTGTCGAGGAATGTGATGTGTCGTCCGTCTGCCAGGGTCACGTTGTATGCGCCGATATGCTGTGTGATACCGCCTGCCTCGCCGGCTATGACGTTGGTCTTGCGTATGTAGTCGAGCAGCGATGTTTTACCGTGGTCTACGTGTCCCATCACGGTCACGATAGGAGCACGTGGTATCAGGTCGTTCTCGTCGTCGTCAGCCTCATGTATGGCTTCGCTCACCTCGGCGCTCACATATTCGGTCTTAAAGCCAAACTCGTCTGCCACGATATTGATGGTCTCTGCATCCACTCGCTGGTTGATGCTCACCATGAGTCCCAGACTCATGCAAGTACCTATCACCTTGTTTACCGGCACATTCATCATGGTGGCGAGTTCGCTCACGGTGACGAACTCGGTGAGTTTCAGTATCTTGCTCTCGGCGCGCAGGGCTGCATTCTCTTCCTGCAGTTTCTCCTGCACAGCCTCACGCTTCTCCTTACGATACTTGGCGCCCTTCTTGTTTTGTGTCTTTGAGGTGAGTCGTGCCAAGGTTTCCTTTACCTGGCGTGCCACATCCTCCTCGTTCACCTCCAGAGGTTTCTGGTTCTTCTTGCGGTTTTTCTGTTTCTTGCCCTGTCCGCCAGCGTTGTTGTTATTATTGCCGCCGCCGTTGTTTCTGTTGTCCTGGTTTTTGCCATTCTGACTGATTACGGCATTGATATCCACACGTTCCTTGTTGGTGCGTATGCGTTTGCGCTGTCCGGCATTCTGCTGTTGTGCCTTCTCCTCGCGTTCTTTCCTGCGCTCCTCCTTGGTCTTCTTCTTCGGTCGGGTACTCTGGTTGAGTGCTGCCAAGTCTATCTTGCCCACCACATTCACCTTCGGACCCATACTGTCGGTATTGTGCAGGGTGAAGATATTGCTTGGTGATGTTTCGGCAGTGGTGTTCTCCACCTCCTGCTTCTCCTCTCCCTTCGGCTCATCCTCAGCGGGTGTCTCAGCCACCTCTTCCTTTGCAGGTGCCTCCACCTCGGGAGTTTCCTCCACGGCGGGAGTTTCCTCCACTGATGTCTCTACGACCGGTTCGGGCTTTTCTGGCTCCTGTTCCACCTCAGTGGTCTGTTCAGGTGTATAGTCCACCTCAGGTTGGTCATCCTTAGTGTTTGCCACTGTCTCCCGTGGTGCAGGGGCGGCGGTGTCCTGCTGTGGTGCGGGCTGCTCCACAGGCTCAACCTTCACCGGTTTATCCTCTTCCACAGGTTTGGCAGGTGCACTCTTGGGTTTGCCCAGCGAGTCGAGGTCTATCTTGCCAAGGGGAGTGAACTGCTGTCGTTTTCCTTCGAGCAGCGATTCAGCCTTGTTGTCGACGGGTTTCTCCTCGCGTTTCTTCTCCTTAGGCTTTTTCATCTTGTCAGCCTGAGTGCGTATGTCCTTGTCCGTCTTGTGGTTTGCCACGAGCAGTTGGTACTGCTCGTCGGATATTTTGAAGTTGGGGTCATTTTTCACCTCTCCCAGGTCCTTGTGCTTCTCTAAGAAGTCAACGGCCGTTTTTAGTCCTATATTAAGTTCTCTAACTGCTTTACTTAGTCTGACTGCCATTCTTCGTTGTTTTGTGATTAAAGGTGTGTTCTATTTTGTTATGTTTCTGTAAGGCAGATATTCTATCGATTATTTCATAATTAATAGAACCCACCTAAAAAGTGGTTTAACCCTTCGTGCTCTCTACAGTGGTGCTTATCCCTGGAATTTGGCTTTCAGAGCCTCCAGGTCAGCAGCAGAGGGAGCATTGTTTGGAGTATCGTCGGTTGTAGCAAACTCTCTGGCAAGGATGCTGAGCACCTCGTCTGCCTGCTCCTCTTCCAGGTCTGCCTCGTTGACCAGTCTCTCCCTTGGTGCTCTGAGCACAGCCTTTGCGGTATTGTATCCCAGGGCCTTGATGGCATCGATAATCCAGCCGTCTATCTCGTCGGCGAACTCCTCCAGGTTCACGTCTTCCTCGTCCTCTGGAGAGTCGCGGTTGTCGCGGAACACATCGATGGTAAAGCCTGTGAGCAGCGATGCCAGTTTGATATTGAGACCGTTCTTGCCTATAGCCAGCGACACCTCTTCGGGTGCGAGGAACACGTGTGCCTTCATCTGTGTGGTGTCGTACTGTATCTCGTTGACTCTCGCCGGACTGAGTGCACGCTTGATATACAGTTCTGTGTCCTGTGTATAGCGTATCACGTCGATATTTTCATTGCACAGTTCGCGCACTATGCCGTGCACCCTGCTGCCCTTCACGCCCACGCAAGCGCCTACGGGGTCTATGCGGTCGTCGTAACTCTCCACTGCTATCTTGGCTCTTTCTCCCGGCATGCGTGCTATGCCACGTATGGTGATGAGTCCGTCGGCTATCTCGGGCACCTCAGCTTCGAGCAGTCTCTGCAGGAACACGTTGCTGGTACGCGAGAGGATAATCTTCGGGTTGTTGTTGTCGTTGGTCACCTGATGTATGACGGCGCGTATGGTTTCGCCCTTGCGGTATTGGTCGCGTGGTATCTGTTCGCTGCGTGGCAGTATGAGTTCGTTGTTTTCATCGTCTACCACCAGCACCTCGCGTTTCCACATCTGGTACACCTCGCCGCTGATTACCTCGCCCACACGGTCCTTGTATTTCTGATAGAGCGAGTCGTGTTCCAGTTCCAGTATCTTCGAAGCCAGTGTCTGTCTGAGGTTGAGTATGGCCCGGCGTCCAAACTTATTGAAGTCTACTGCTTCGGTCACATCCTCGCCCACCTCATAGTCGGGTTCTATCTTTTGTGCCTCTGTCAGGCTGATTTCGCGGTTTTCATCCTTCACCTCACCATCGGGCACCACCACGCGGTTGCGGTAGATTTCAAAGTCGCCTTTGTCGGGATTAACGATGACATCGATATTCTCGTCGCTGCCATATATCTTAGCCAGCACATTGCGGAAACTCTCTTCGAGCACGCTCACCATTGTGGTGGGGTCTATGTTTTTTGTTTCCTTAAAGTCCTTGAAGGTCTCTATGAGGTTTGAGCCCTCTTTAGCCGTTTTTTTTACTGCCATGATTTACTTGAAACTGATTAGATATTTTGTATATTTTACTTTATTCATATTGTATGTATGGGGCACATCCTGCATCTGCGGGCGTTTTTTGCCTTCCACTTTCACCTTTTCCTTTACTGTCACAGTAAACTCCTGTCCATTGACCTCGGCGAGCAGTCCGTGCACCTTGTGTCCATCGGCATCCATCACTTCCACCTCTTTTCCCACGAAGTTGTGGTACTGTTGTGGCACCTTGAATGGTTGTCCGAGTCCTGCAGAGCCCACTTCAAGTTCATAGTCTTCCACCTCACGGTCCAGACGTTCTTCTATGTACCGGCTCAGCGCCACGCAGTCGTCTATCCACACTCCGTCGGCATGGTCTATCTCCACCACTATGCGGTTGTCGGCACTCACTTCCACGCTCACCAGGAAATAGTCGCGGTCGGTGAGCCATTCATTGACTAAGTTTTCTACTACTTTCTTGTCTATCATATTTAATTATTGGTGTAAAAATGAAAATGAGAGGCTTTTCTAAAGCCCCTCATTCCACTGAACGGTGCAAAGGTACGTACTTTTTTGCATCCCGACAAGTTTTTTGCATATATTTTTATTTTTCAGTCTCTTTGGTTGACTGTTTTTGCCCCTGAGGTGTGAGCAGACGTTTATATTCGTCTGTAGCGAGCAGCAGGCGTCGTGCCTCTGCCACCTGTTTGTCGGTGCGCAGACTGTTCTCCACGGCTCCTGCCTGGTGGTAGTATGCCGTCATGAGTTCTGTCTCTATGATGCGCTGTATCTGTGGTCTGTGATAGTCGAGGTCGTGTGTCAGGTTATGTTTTAGTTTGCTTTGCAGGTGGTCGAAGTCTTCCTTTGCCTCGTCGTAATACCCTTCAAACCGTGCCAGTTTGATGAGTTGTTCTAGGTATTTGGCTGTCTCTGGGTCGTAGGAGAAGCCGCTTTCCATTACTTTCTTCTTGAAGAGTTGGTAATCGGCGTCGGAGAGGTTGAACTGTGCCGGTGGTGCCACCTGTGGGTGGTGTGCCACATAGTCTACCACGTAGTTGTGCAGCACCTCCGTGGAGTCGAGTCCCGATGAAGCCAGGTAGAAGGCGATATTTGGCAGTGAGTCTGACTTCAGCACCACGTCGGGTGTGATACCGCCTCCGTCGCGCACCTCGCGTCCGGCACGTGTATAGAACACATGTGTGAGTGAGTCGGGTATCTGCTCCACGCTGTTTTTCCTGCCATGTTTATAGTTGACGGCTTGTATGCACCGTCCCGATGGCATATAGTATTTGTCTGACGTGAGTTTCAGAGAGCCGTTGTATGGCAGTTCCACACTCATCTGCACCAGTCCTTTGCCATAGGTGCGTGTGCCCAGTATCACGGCGCGGTCGAGGTCTTGCAATGCTCCTGCGGTAATCTCCGAAGCGGATGCGGTATTGTCGTTGACCAGCACCACCACGGGCATAATGGTATCTATAGGTTCCACCCGTGTGCGGTAGTCGTGGTTTGAGCGTGCCAGTTTTCCCCGGTTGCTCACTATGAGTTCACCCTGTGGCACAAACATGTTTACTATCTCCACCGCCTCTGCCTCAGCACCGCCGCCGTTTCCTCTCAGGTCGAGTATGAAGCCTCGCATGCCGCGGTCTTTCATCTCTATGAAGGCGCGTCGCACATCCTTGCTGCATCCCTCGGTATACTGTCTCAGTCCCAGGTAGCCTGTGCCGTCGGGCAGCAGTCCGTAGTAGGTGACAGGTGGCATCTGTATGGTGCGTCGTGTGATTTTCATCTGCATCTTCTTTCCCGTAGAGGGTCTCTGTATCTTGAGCACGAAGGTGGTGCCGGGGTCGCCGCGCAGGTGTTCGCTCACGTAACTCACCGTCTTGTCTGTCATCAGTGAGTCGTCTATGCTCAGTATGATATCGCCTTTCTTCAGTCCCACCTCATCGGCGGGCATGCCGGCATACGGTTCTTCTATCACCACCCGTTTCAGTTGGGTGTTGTATCTGATGAGTGCTCCTATGCCGGCAAACTTGCCTGTGTAGAGTTCTTTCAGTTCGCTCATGTTTTCCTCGGCATAGTACTCGGTATAGGGGTCCAGACTGCGCAGCATGGCTTCTATGGCAGTGCCTACCACCTGGTTGGCATCGAGTGTGTCCACATACATCAGTTCCAGGTTTTTGTATATGGTATTGAATATGTCGAGGTTTTTCGCCACATCGAGTTGCCGGTTGCTTTTCTGTGCCGTGGCAGGAGCGAGTGTCATCGTCATGGCGGCAATGAGCACTATCAGTCTCTTTATGATTTTTTTCATGCTCTGTTATAGTTGGTTAGAGTAGGAAATACTGTCTTTATCGTTTGGGGTGGTTACAGGTCTTTGGTGAATATGAGTCTGTATTCCACGGGCGTCATGCCTATTGCCTCCTGTATGCGTCGCTGCAGGGTGCGTACGCTGGAGAATCCCGCTTCCTCGGCTATCACCGGTATGGTGTACATAGACTTGTCGCGCAAGAGTCGTAGTGCTGCCAGTGTGCGCAGGTTGTCTATGTATGCCTCGGGGGTGTTGTAGCGTGTCTGGTGTCGGAAGAGCAGCGAGAGTCGATGTTGCGACACGCCGAGCAGTTCGGCAAGTGCTGCTGCATTGAAGTCGGGTTTCAGGTGTGGGCGGTCCTTCTCCACGAGTTGTTCTATGAGTGCCATGAGCACCCCATCGTCCTTCAGGTCGGCATTGCGCTGTCTCTCCACGTTGTTGTCCATAATCTCCCGTGCCACCTCGGTGCGTCGTCGCAGTTCATCGTCCTTCTCCAGGCGTTCGGAGAGTTCCAGGTTGCGGTTCACCATGCGCACCAGTGCATCCTTGAGTTGCTCCATCTCCTGGCGTATCTCGTTCACCTCTGCTTGCAGGCGTGCGTTCTCGGCCTGCAGGCGTGTCATTTCATCTTTGTCCATAGTAGTACTGCTTATCAGTCCTCCACTTTGAAGAGTTGCAGGAAACCGCTGAGGTCGAACACTTCCTTTATATCATCAGGCAGATGGCAGAGGATGGCGTTGTGGGCATTGGCTCGGGTGTGCTTGTATATGTCGAGCATCAGGCGCAGTCCGCTACTTGATATATAGTTGAGTTTTGAGCACTCTATGGCCACGTCGCAGTCGGTATGTTCATATATCGGTGCAAAACTTTGCACGGCCTGCTTAGTGGCCGCATTGTTCAGGTCGCCCTCTACAGTTACCACGAGTCGTCCTGCTTGTTCGTTTATAGAAATGTTGATTGCCATGGATTATATATTTTGCATTATTTTCTTTTTTTCACTATCGTGAGCACATTGCAGTTGTCGGTGCGTTTATATTCGAGCATATCTGTCATCCGATGAAGCAGCATGATGCCCAGTCCGCCGGGTGGGCGCTGGTCGGGCGACAAAGAGAGGTCTGTAGTCGAGTCGGCAGTAGCATCGAAGGGTATGCCGTCGTCGGTGATGGTCACTTTCATTTGCCGGTCATTGACAGAGGCGTCCAGATTGACGTATGTGGCCTGACTGTAGTTGACGACATTGGCCACAGCCTCTTCTATGGCCAGGCGCATCTGCTTGGTTTCCTTGGTTGAGAATTGTGCCTGCTGTGAGGCTTCGGCAATGAACTGGTCTATCTGTTCTATGTCGTCCATGTCGGCACGCATAGTCAGGCGGCTGTTGAATACTTCTGGCTGCTGCCATTTGATGATGAGCAGAGTGAGGTCGTCGCTCTGTTCTGTATCACCCACGAAGGCGCCCACTTCCTTTTTCACCAGTTCTGCCATTTGCCGCGGTGTACAGTTGGTGTGGCTATTCACAAGGTCGTACACATGCTGGCGTCCGAAGAGTTTGTTGTCAGCGTTCTTAGCTTCACTCAAGCCATCGGTATATAGGAACAGTGTATCGCCACTTAGCAGTGTTGCCTCCTGGCCTTCATAGTTCCAGTCGGGCAGTGCTCCCACAGGTAGGTTACGCTTGACAGGCAGCGGTTCACCTGACATCAGCGGTTGTTCATGACCGGCATTACAATAGTCGAGGTGGCCGGTGCGCAGGTCGATGATACCCACGAACATCGTCACGAAGTAGCCTGAAGTGTACTCGTAACTGAGGTTGTGATTCAGAGTATTGACAATGGCGGATGCGCTGTCTCCCCTTCGTGCCTCGCTGCGGAACATGGCTCTCATGACGGCCATCATCAGTGCTGCCGGCACACCCTTGCCACTGACGTCGCCTATGCAGAACAGGAGACGGTCGTCGCGGAGGAAGAAGTCGTAGAGGTCGCCGCCCACCTCGAGAGCCGGGTCAACGAAGGCATAGAGGCTGAGATCGCTGCGCTCAGGAAAAGTCTTTGGCAGCAGCGCCATCTGTATACCGTTGGCAATTTTGAGTTCCTGCTCTATAGAGGCTTTCTCGGATGTGGTCTTCTGCAGTTTGTCCACATAGTCGGCAAGAGAATGTTGCATGTCTGCAAACGCATCGTGGAGCACCCGCACCTCGTTGTTTTCCTCAACCTCAGGCAGTTGCGACTGGAAGTTTCCCTTAGCCATCTCTCGCGTAGAGCGTGCAAAACGGTTCAGTGGTTTGGTGGTGCGACGTATCATGCGCCGACAGATAAAATAGATGACGAGAAGGCCTAAGATTGCCACCATCAGGATGATGGTGTTCAGCATGCGACCATTGAGAGAGATGACCTCTTCTGGAACCACGATGACAATCATCCAGTCCATGTGTTTCACCGTCCGGTAGTATATCCACGAAGGCACACCGTCGACCTCCACCAGGGCTGACCCATTCTCGCCTCTCAGCATACTGGCTGACACATGGTCATCAACCTTATTGAGCGAGCGTTTTGACTCTTCAAAGAAGTTGGCATTGAGTATACGTCTTTCATCAGGATGTACTATGTAGGTGCCATCATGGTCTATGACGAAGTTGTAGGAATGGTGTTTGCTGCCCTTCTCATACTTATGGATTTTCTCCATCAGGTCATCCATTATCTCGTAGCTCAGGAAGTCGAGGGACAAGTCGGAACAAAACAGCGCCACGGGCCGCCCCTGTTTGTCGTGCACGGGCTCGTAATAGGTGGTCAGTTGCCGGCGGCCTGTAACACCAGGAATGAGGTCATTCTCGAAATAGACGTCAGACCATTGTGCTGTGTCATTCTCTATACCGTCCTTGAACCAGTACCTTTCGGCATAGGCGTTGTCGTCGTTTTCTATTTTGCTGGTATGTATCACACCGGCAGAGTCGCGTGTGGCAATAAGTTCCATGCAGCGCCCTCTGCCAGGGAAATGACCGGGCTGGTAAAGTAGTCCGCATGTGATGATTGTGGGATTTACGCGCAATATCCGCTCCAGGTGCTTGATTATTGCATCTGGGTTTTCAATATCACACTCTATGTAATGCAGGTTGTTTTTCGTGGCCACCCTCACATCCGACAGTCGTCGGCGAAACTCCTCGTGGTCTCTCTCAAGCACACCCTGATATCGCTCCTCCGCCTCATTTTGCATGTATTCTCTCACATGGAAATAAACAATGCCGGTGACGACAGCCATCATCACCAGCACCACCGCCATGATGCGGTAAGTGAGACTATTCGAAAGCGATACAAACTTTTTCACACCGCAAAATTAGTGCAAATTGAGAGAAATACAAAATGAATATATTCATTTTTATTTCCGAGCCGCCGAACCGCCGCCGCTTTGCCTCCACAAAGATACTTTTGCCCGAAGTGGCAAATAAAATTGTCTTTTTTCTTGTTTATTACAAACTTAAAGTATCTTTGCATCAGAAAACAAACATTTTAAATTTTCATATCATGAAGAAGGTATATTTAATGATGGCATTCGCCGCCATGGTCATCACAGCTTGTGGGGCATCCAATTCAAAAGACACCAAAGAAGCCGCTTCTGCGACCAATGAAACAGTTTCCACTGATAATGGAACCACTGCAAAAGCAGACTCAGCCGCAACCTCCATCAATGACGAGGTATTCGGTATATCACTTGGAGAGACCACCGAAGGCGCCAAAGATCTTCTGAAGAAAGCTGGTTACAAGTTTGAAGAAAAGAATAACGACCTCATTGTAAAGGAGAAGATTGAATACAACGGCGAGCAGTTCGAAGAAGCCAGGTTCAACCTGTTCGAGTCGTTAGTGTTCATCACCACACTGAGCAGCAGTTTCGATGATGAGGCCAAGGCCACAGAGGCTTTTGACAGATTGGAAGCATACTACTCAAACAAGTACAAGGAGTTTAAGACAGACAAGAAGGACAAGTCTGTTCAGAAATTTGTCTTGTTTGACGATGAGAGTATCACCCTGGGCATTTCGCTCTCAAAGGCTGACAATGGCAAGTGGCAAGTAGCGATAGACTACAAACAGTCGGGCGCATTCAGATACGATGATTGATAGACTACTGACTACTTCTTTTTCGGCCATTATTGGTTCCTTGCAGAGCGAATAATGGCCGAAAAATTTGTCAGTTAGAAAATTGTTTGTATCTTTGCACCGCTTTAAGCCCAGATGGCGGAATCGGTAGACGCGCTGGTCTCAAACACCAGTGGGGCAACCCGTGCCGGTTCGACCCCGGCTCTGGGTACAAATAACGGCTGTTAATCGTCTGATTTTCAGCCGTTATTTCATTGTTGGGTGTAACATAGGTGTTTCGGGTTTGAAGCATCGTCACTTTTATGTCATATCCGAGTGGTAAAGGCCGAACCTATAATCTCCCAAAAACCGCCTTTGTCGGGACCGACACGACGAACGGCACCTTGCTCTTGTAGTTTCTTGATGTTTCTTGCAATGTTTCTCCTGTCAACGCCTATGATTTCAGCCATTTTAGAGGTTGAAATACAAGGATCTTCCTTTATCAAGT
>CAMHPC010000043.1 GCA_946186945.1 uncultured Prevotella sp. | reverse complement strand
ACATCGAAAATGAGGCTGACCATAAAGACCGACCTCAACCCGCTGATGAAGGGCATGGTGAAGAAACCCCTGACCGAGGCCATAGAGAAGATGGCAGATGTATTGGCAAGCATAAAGTACACCCCCGTAGAACATAAAGAAACAGAGCAATAAGAGTCATGGCAAGCAAACTGTGGGAGAAGAACTTTGAGGTGAACCAGGAGATAGAACGGTTTACCGTGGGACGTGACAGGGAGATGGACATGTATCTGGCACCGTATGATGTGCTGGGCAGCATGGCACATATCACCATGCTCGAGAGTATCGGACTGCTCAGTGCCGATGAACTGCAGGTACTGCTCGGCGAACTGCGCTCTATCTATGCCGATGCCCGCGAGGGGCACTTCGTCATAGAAGAGGGTGTAGAGGATGTGCACTCGCAGGTGGAACTGATGCTCACCCGGCGGTTGGGCGATGTGGGTAAAAAGATACACAGCGGACGTTCGCGCAACGACCAGGTACTGGTAGACCTGAAACTCTATACCCGTCATGAGTTGCAGCAGGTGGCACTGCTCACCCGTGAACTGTTCGATGCCCTGACGGCAGCCAGCGAACGCTATCGCTCGGTGCTCATGCCAGGCTACACCCACCTGCAGGTGGCCATGCCCTCATCCTTCGGACTGTGGTTTGGTGCCTATGCAGAGAGTCTGGTAGACGATATGTACTACCTGCATGCCGCCTGGCGCATCACCAACCGCAACCCCCTGGGCAGTGCCGCCGGCTATGGCAGTTCCTTCCCCTTGGACAGGAGCATGACCACCCGTCTGCTGGGTTTCGACAGTATGGACTACAACGTGGTGTATGCCCAGATGTGCCGTGGAAAGATGGAGCGCAATGTGGCATTCGCCCTTGCCACCATAGCAGGCACCATGGCAAAACTGGCATACGATGCCTGTTTGTTCAATAGCCAGAATTTCCAGTTTGTGAAACTGCCCAAGGAGTGTACTACCGGCAGCAGTATCATGCCACACAAGAAAAATCCCGACGTGTTTGAACTGATACGTGCCAAGAGCAATAAGATACAGGCGTTGCCCCAGCAGGTGATGCTGATAATGAACAACCTGCCGAGTGGATACTTCCGCGACTTGCAGATAATAAAGGAGGTGTTCCTGCCTGCTTTCGATGAACTGAAAGACTGTCTGGCCATGACTCGCTATATCATAGAGCGTATGGAGGTGAACGAGCATATACTGGATGATGCACGCTATGATGCCATGTTCTCTGTGGAGGAGGTGAACCGCCTGGCAGCCGCCGGCATGCCCTTCCGCGATGCGTACAAGAAAGTGGGACTGGACATAGAGGCAGGCACCTTCCATGCCTCGCACGACATACACCATACCCATGAGGGCAGCATAGGCAACCCCTGTAACGATGAGATACGCCGGTTGATGGACGAGGCTATGGCATCCTTCCATTTTGACCGTGTGGCAGAGGCAGAGCGACAACTCGTAGGATGAGATGAAGAAAATACTGATACTGGCACTCTCGGTGCTGTTGTGTGCTTGCGAGGGTGCTCAGAATGAGTTTACTATCGGCGAGTGCTACGTGGTGATAGACAATTCCGTGCACCAGGACCCCACACTGGCCTCTGCCATGAACAGCATGGCTCCCGGCATATTCTGCAGGATAAAGCAGACGATGAAGGGGGGTGCTGTGTATTATGTCTTTGCCTCCAACATGGGTGGCAGTAGCGAGAGTGTGCTCAATGCCCTCGACCAGCGCCGCAGTGTGATGCTGGGCTATAACAACGGCATAATAGTGGGGTTTGGCTCTATGGACGTGCCACCGGTTTTCTATGCCTATGATGATGAGTGTCCAAACTGCTTCGACCCCGAGGTGCTGCCTATGCGCAGCAAGAAACTCACTCTGAACAGCAGCGGCATGGCAGAGTGTGCGGTGTGTCATCGTCAGTATAATATGAACACCGGCGGCAACATAGTGAGTGGCGATGGTGGCAAGAAGATGACACGCTACAGAGGTATGACCACCGGGGCTTTTGGGGTACTTTCTGTGAATTGAGATTAAACCTTTTGCGCGTGCTTGCGTCAAAGAAGTTATGAAAAGGTTAGCGACGGTTTTTTTGCTGCTTATAATGGCAGTATCCTATGCATTTGCACAGGGAGAGGTAAAAGGAAAAGTTAGAGACAAGAAGAACGATGAAGCCCTGGGGTTTGTGAATGTCACGGTCACGCCCAAGGGAAGCACCAAGATGTTCAAGGGCGCCATAACCGATGAGAATGGCTCGTTTCATATCACCGACCTGCCCACAGGTCAGTACACCCTCACGGTGTCGTTCGTAGGCTATCGGGAACTGACCCGACAGTTTTCCGTGACCAGTCAGAAGCCAAGCGTACACTTCAATGCCCTGTATATCACCGAGGATGCCAAGGTGCTGCAAGAGGTGACGGTGCGTGGACAGCGCTCCACCATGAAGTTGGAGGTTGACAGAAAGACCTTCGACGTGAGTCAGGACATAGCCAATGCCGGTGGTGCCGCCTCAGACGTGTTGGAGAACATACCCTCTGTAGAGGTGGACAACGACGGAAACATATCGCTCAGGGGAAACACCAGTGTAGAGGTATGGATAAACGGCAGAGCCAGCGGACTGACCACCGACAACAGGGCACAGGTACTGCAGCAGTTGCCTGCTGAGAGCATAGACCGCATAGAGGTGATAGACAATCCCTCGGCAAAATTCTCGGCAGAGGGCAGCGCAGGTATCATCAATATCATACTCAAGAAAGAGCGCAAGGCTGGTTATTATGGGTCGGTGCAGGTAGGCGGCAACACCCGCGGCAGTGCCAATACCAGTTTTAACATCAACTACAACAGTAGCAAATGGGATGCATATGCCAATGTGGGCTACCGTCACCGCAACAATAACGGTGGTGGCGGCTACAGTTATCAGGAGTACCTGCAGACCAACCAATACCAGTGGTATGACCGTTCGCAGGACGAGCGTGGCAATAACCTCTTCACTCGCGCCGGAGTGACATGGCATGCCACCAAGAGCGACGATTTCAGTGTGAGCGGCATGGCTATGCTGGGCAGGCACAACAGCCTGAACACCACACCCTACCATTATGGCACCATGGGAGCCGAGACCGACACATGGCAGATGTTTCGCAGAAGCGCTGGCGGTGGAGACATGCGTATGGCACACGGAGAGTTCAACTACCGTCATAATTTCACTGACCGCCATTTCCTCGACTTCGTGGTAGAGTACAACCGCTGGAAGTCGGACGATGACAATGTGTTTCAAGACTCCACCACCTATATAGGTATCGCCCTCCCTGTGGAGTACAGTTACCAGTATCGCCCCATGTTTATCAGAAACCGCTCATGGGAGGTGAAACTGGACTATGAGAACCCCATCAACGACAAGATAACCCTGCAGGCAGGCTACAACGGCCGTTTCTCGCACGAGAACACGCCACAGGAGTCGTGGTTGGCAGACAACTGGGAAGGAGTGGACAGACAGGAAGACCGCGACTATTACAACCGTTTCATATACGACTCGGATGTGCATGCACTCTATGCCACCAGCACCATGAAGTTTGGCAAGTTGGGTGTGATGGCCGGTCTGCGCGGTGAGTACTGGCGGGTGAACACCGAGAGTTATTCGTGGGAACAAGAGCACAACCCTGAGTTGCGTCAGTCACCTTTCAAGAAAGACTACTTCCAACTCTTCCCCAGTCTATTCCTCTCATATCAGATAACTGAGAACGACCAGTTGCAGTTGAACTACACCCGTCGTTTGCGCCGTCCGTGGGGTGGGGAACTCAACTCGTTCAAGAACACGCGCGATGCCTCTATGGTGCAGTATGGTAACCCCGAACTGACCCCTGAATATTCCAACTCCTTCTCGCTCAACTATCTGCGTACCTGGCAGCAGCACTCAGTGCTGGTGAGTGCCTACTATCGTCCCACTTCTGATGTGATACAGCGCATACGGTGGCAGAGCAATGTGGATGGTATTATGTATCAGACCAACCGCAATGTTGCAAAGAGTGTGAGCACTGGTTTGGAACTGGTGGTAAAGAACAAATTGTTTCGCATACTCGACCTCACCACCACCGCCAATGCTTACTACTACAAACTCAATGGCTTTAGTTACGACATAGACGGTCAGACGGTCACAGGCGATGAGAACCATAACTTCACCTGGAATGCCCGCATGCAGGCATCCCTCATTCTGCCCTACGATATCACCGTGCAGGTGAGTGGCAACTACCGTGCCCGTCAGGTCATCACCCAGGGCTATCGCAAGGCCAGTTACGGTATGGAGATGGGCATAAAGAAGAATTTCTTCGACAAGCAGTTGACCGTATCACTCAACTGTCGCGACCTGCTCAACAGTCGTAAGTGGGAGACCTATACCAGCGACGACACCTTCACCCGTTACCAGAAGAACCAACGTCGTGGCAGAGCTTTCAATCTGACACTGACATGGAACTTCGGTAACATGAAAGCCAAGCGCAAACCCGGCGAGCGTCGTGACGGCGAGGGTGAGGAGCAGGATGCCAGCGGTTACGGTGGCGGCGAGGAGTGAAACTCCGGTCAGCCCACCTGACTGCCGGGTTTCACATCTTTGGTAGTGGTGACCACACTGAGTGTGTCGTCAAAGTCCACAGCCGAGAGAATCATGCCCTGACTCTCTATGCCCATCATCTTTCTTGGTGCGAAGTTGGCCACGAAGAGTATACGGCGGCCGATGAGTAGTTCAGGCTGTTCGTAGAATGCTGCTATGCCCGAGCAGATGGTGCGGTCGGTGCCCGATCCGTCATCGATAGTAAACTGCAGCAGTTTCTTTGATTTCTTCACCTTCTGGCAGTCTTTCACCAGTCCCACTCGTATATCAAGTTTCTCGAAATCCTCAAAGGGCACATTCTCCTTGATGGGTGCTGCCTTGTATGCAGCGGCCTCATTGGCTTTCTTCGTAGCAGCCAGCTTTTCGAGTTGCTTCTCTATCACTTCATCGGCTATCTTCTCAAAGAGCAGGGATGGTTCGCCCAGCTGGTGCCCTGCTGCGAGCAGGTCGGCGCTACCCAGTTGTTCCCAGTCCAACTCTTCCACGTTGAGCATCTGTCGCAGGTGTTCTGACGAGAAGGGCAGGAAGGGTTCAAAGGCGATGGCGAGGTTGGCGGTCAGTTGCAGACAGATGTTGAGTATCGTCTCGCAGCGAGCAGGGTCGGTCTTCCACACCTTCCACGGTTCGCAGTCGGTGATGTACTTGTTGCCTATGCGAGCCAGGTTCATGGCCTCGAACTGTGCCTCGCGGAACTTGAAGTGGTCGAGCAGGTTTTCTATCTTGCCCTTCACCTCCTTGAGTTCGCTGAGGGCCTGGCGGTCCACGTCGGTCAGTTCACCGCGCTGTGGCACCACGCCGTTCCAGTATTTCTTTGTCAGCGTGAGGGCCCTGTTCACGAAGTTGCCGTAGACGGCCACCAGCTCGTTGTTGTTGCGGTCCTGGAAGTCGCGCCAGGTGAAGTTGTTGTCCTTGGTCTCAGGAGCATTGGCAGTGAGCACATAGCGCAGCACATCCTGCTTGCCAGGCAAGTCTACCAGATACTCATGTAGCCACACTGCCCAGTTGCGCGAGGTGGAGATTTTGTCGTCTTCCAGATTGAGAAACTCATTGGCGGGCACGTTATCAGGCATGATATATCCTCCGTGAGCCTTCATCATCACGGGGAAGATGATGCAGTGGAACACAATATTGTCTTTGCCTATGAAGTGTACCAGTCGTGTGTCGTCATCCTGCCACCATTTCTGCCATGAGCCCCATTTCTCGGGGTTGCTCTCGCACAGTTCCTTGGTGTTTGATATATATCCAATGGGAGCGTCGAACCACACATACAGCACCTTGCCGTCGGCACCCTCCACGGGTACTGGTATACCCCAGTCCAGGTCGCGTGTCATGGCACGCGGCTGCAGGTCCATGTCGAGCCACGCCTTGCACTGTCCGTACACGTTGGGTCGCCATTCCTTGTGCTCCTCCAGTATCCACTGTTTCAGCCATTCCTGGTATTCGTTGAGGGGCAGATACCAGTTTTTCGTCTCTTTCATCACTGGTATGCTTCCGCTGATGGTAGAGGTGGGGTTGATGAGTTCGGTGGGTGCCAGGTCGCGTCCGCATTTCTCGCACTGGTCGCCGTAGGCGTGTGGGTTATGACAGTGAGGGCATTCGCCGGTGATATAGCGGTCGGCGAGGAACTGGTGTGCCTCCTCGTCGTAGTACTGTCGTGTGGTCTCCTCAGTGAGTTTACCCTCGTCGTAGAGTTTTCTGAAGAATTCGGCTGCGAACTTATGGTGAGTGTCCGAAGTGGTTCGGCTATACACGTCGAAAGAGATGCCAAACTCCTTGAAACTGTCTTTTATCATCTTGTGGTAGCGGTCCACCACATCTTGTGGGGTGATACCCTCCTTGCGTGCGCGGATGGTGATAGGCACACCGTGTTCATCGCTGCCGCCGATGAACATCACCTCTTGTTTCTTCAGTCTGAGATACCTTACATATATGTCGGCTGGCACATATACACCAGCCAGGTGTCCGATGTGTACACCTCCGTTGGCATAGGGCAGTGCCGATGTCACGGTGATACGTTTGTATTGTTTCTTTTCCATGTGTAACAGTATTTTGCGTGCAAAATTAAATAAAAAAAACGAGTATGTGTTGTGAAACACATATTTTGTGGATATCGTCAGCAAAAAAGAGGCAAGCCAAAAGGGGCTTGCCTCATGATGATCAGGATAATAATACAGTCTGCTGTTGTTTCAGTCGTCACAACTTAAGAATGTGCCTTTGTTGTTGAACTTCAGGTCGAGGTTGTTGGAGAGTTCTATCTCGTATCCGTAACGCTCCTTGTCTATTTTCACTATCATAGCACCAGGGAAGTTGGTTTTCACATATTTCTGGATGGCAGCGGGAATGATAGCGGCGGGAACAGGTGCCGTGTGGCAGTCTACCTTGTCGAATGAGCCGTCTTTGTTGAAGTTGATTTCCGTGCCGTCGTTCAGGTCTACCTCATACCTTGTCCTCATGAATTCCGTGTCTATCTCGGCTTTAGTGATTGTCTTTCCAGGGAAGTGTTTCTGGATGAATGTCTTGGCGGCTGCAGGCAGTTGCTCAGGAGGTATCTGTCTGTCGTGAGCCATACAAATGGTGTTTACTGTGAAGAGACAAATGATTGCTGCGAAAAATAATTTGATGCGTTTCATAATAGTAAAGTTTTAATTGTTATTTTTTTGTTTCTGTTCTGTCTCTGGTTTTTTCCTTTTGACATTGCAAAGATAGTCACACCCCCAGATGTGAACAAGAATTGCCGTTTCCTAATAGAGTTTTTGCTGCGCCAACAGTCTGTATCTGCGCCAGATACGCGAAAAGCGCTGAAACCTGTCGCAAAAGTGCATGATTTCATGTCGAAAAAGATAAAATGTAAGTAAAACCTTGGTTGCGACGAGATAATTTCATACTTTCGCAAAGTGCAATTATCTGACATGAAAGCGAGATTACTTTTTGTATGCCTTATGGTCTGTTGCTGCCACGTCTCTTCAGCCCAGACCTGTGTGGTGGTGGACGAGGAGAGTGGTGCACCGATATCACATGCTTCACTCTACACGCGACATGCCGGGGTCTTTCACTCCGTCACCACCGACGAGCATGGCCGTGCCACAGTGTCTTTCCATTTCACCACCCTCACCCTGTCGCATCTCAACTACGAGCGTACGAAGGTGAGCAGGCTGACCGACACCCTGACCATGAAGCCGAAATACAGGAGTACGGGCGAGGTGGTGGTGCGCTACCGTGAACCCTCGTGGATACGTCCGCTCCTCCGGCGCTTTGTGAAGCAGAAGGAGGCAATGTACCGTAGGGTGGGCAGGGTGATGCTATACCGCTACACCTCGCAGAGGATAGGCAATAATGATTACTACCACTACCTGTCGGACGGTTGGCTGCGTCAGGGCGAAAAGAATTATGACCTGTCGCAGAGCGATGGACGGATAACAGCCATAGACAGCACCCTGCTGACCGACATCAGCAATCTGCGCCGTCTGCTGTATGAGGATTTTGTGAGCGAGATGGACGCAGACTTCATAAAGAAACACCAGTTCTATGTGAACGGAGAGTATAAGGGGGCAAAGGATGAGGTGGAACTGGCGTTTCGCGACAAGAAGAGGCGTGGCGACCGCGGTGCTTTTGTCATCGACACCGTCCGTTGTGTGATACTGAGTGCCCGTCGCACCTTGGCTACGGACGCCAACAAACACCTGCGCACAAAACCCTTCATGCTCTCTGTGCAGCGCATGCTGAGTGGATATAAGATATTGCAGTGGGAGGCGATATCGCATTTCTCTTATACTGCCGACAGTCAGGGTGTGTATTTCCCCTCAGAGGGCGGATATAAGTTCTTCTTCCAATCGGAAGAGAAGACACCCGACGAGGATGGTGAGGCTTTCCTGAAAGAGATAGGTGGTTCGTTTACCAACATGGAGTCGCGCCTGAGTATACAGCCAGCCTCATCATCGCCTGCCGACAGCACATGGATGTGGTTGCCGCGCCCGTGGTATCTGAAGTTTCTGTCTGACGGAGAACGGACACACGAGGTGAGACTGGCTCATCTGCCCGCTACGTTCACCCTGTTGGTCACGGATACTGTGCCCTGATGGCTATCTTCTCCTGCTGGGCAGGTCGCTGTATGCATCCTTCATCTCGTGTTGCGAGATTTCTATGTCTCTGCATACAGGTCTGTCGGGGTCGTCGAGAGAGTGAGACAACAGCCATTCGTATGTCTTGTTCATGTAGAACAGTCGTGAGAGTGCACCGTGCGACACACCTGCCCACCAGTCGTAGCGCAACCTCTCAGTCAGTTGGTCGCGCTTGAGAGCCTCTACCACCTTCTTCGACTCGTTTATGTTTACTGCCCTGTCGGCAGTGCCGTGGATTATCCACAGCGGAACCTGTCCCAGTGCACTCACATCGCGCTTGGTGCATCCACCGCACAGAGCCATGGCAGCTGCCACTTCGTCGGGGTAGGTGGCGCAGTAGTCCATGGTGCCATATCCGCCCAGACTCATGCCCAGCACATATATGCGACTGGTGTCCACCTCGTAGTTCCGACACATCCACTCCTTCACCTCGTGCACCTTCTCCGGTATCCAGTGTCCGCTGGGGTTTTGCGGAGCCACCACCAGTGCCGGCATCTCACGTCCCTTGTCTATGGCATCGAGAGTGCCGTAACTCCTGATACGTTGCAGGTTGTTGCCACGCAGACTGGCACCGTGGAGGAAGATAATGAGCGGTGTGGGTTCTGTCTCGGCATAGTATTCGTGAGGGGCATACACCCAGAAGTTGTATCCACCTGGTATGACATTCCTATATTGTTGCATGTCACTGGGTTGCGCCTGCACCAGCATGCAGGCGCAGCACCACAGTAAGAGAATGGCAATTTTACACCTCATTTAAAAAGTCCATTTTACGGCTGCCGTGGGTATGGCGTAGAAGCGGTTCTGCCTGCCCAGGTCGTCTATTACGAAATTATTGCTCACCTCCACCTCTGTGCCTACGCTCAGGTGCACGTCCTTCATACCTTTGAGGGCAGAGAAGTTGAACCACAGTTGCGGTTCTGACATAGTGATGAGTCGTACGCTCACATCAGGGTCGTACCACACATCCACGTATCCTGAGAAGGTGAGCATACCCTTGGCAAAGGTTGTGCCCCACACTGCCGTGGCTTGGAAACCGTTAAAGGCTCCACGGTTCTGTCCCTTGAAGGTGTATCGGTACATGGCTTGCAGAGAGAGGTTGTGCTGAAAGTCGGCACTCGTCCAGTTGTACGCGCCGCCCGCCAGCAGAGCATGTTGGAAACGTGCAGCTGTGGCGGTGTGCTCTATGGATGTGGTGCCACCGTTATACTCTATGTGGGCAGCGAAGGGACCGCCTTTGGCAATATTAAACTCGCGTGCCACCTCCCAGTAGGCACCTGCCACACCGTCTGCGTAATAGTCTATATCGGTGAATAGGAAGGTGCTGCCCCAGCGGTCGGGTTTGAACATCTCTACGGTAGTGGTGACCGATGGGCGTCCGCTGAGGTTTTTGGAGAGCGAATGTCCCAGGTCGTAGTGCAACTGTATGTTTTGAGCCGATGCACAGAAGCTGGTTGCCATCAGCAGAGCAACAAAGGTAGAGCGTAAGTTCATCTCTTATTACTGTCTTTGCATGTTGTATGTCTCCTGGCCAGACTGCACCTTCAAGGTCTTATCGGTCAATTCGATGATGGTCATATTTTCTACATCGTTGAACACGCTGCCTAGTCCCTCTTTTTCGTCCATGATGACCTTTCGCATCTCATCATCAATCATCTTTCCGATTGACGGGTCCATTGACAGTGCTGCTTGCAAGTCGGGCGTGAAATGACGTTCCAGAATCTTGAAGTCAACAGAGCTCTTGTATGCCTTGAATGAGATTTTGTTCTCATCGAGAGAATAAGGGCCCTTGATAGAAAGGGCGAAGCGTATGGAACCAACCTCAGGGCTGCTCATTGTCATGTCGAAGGTGATTTTCAGCATGTTGTTTTTGGAAAAATCCATGAACATGCAGCCGTTTTGCACTTCATTGTCATTGATGTCTGCCTTCCAGTTTCCAACGATAGACTGTGCAGATGCCGTCATGGCTGCTATCACCATGAGGAGTATGAATGAAAGTTTTCTCATAATTCAGTGTATTAGTTGTTGTTATTTCGGTGATATGTCAACAAGTTCGCCGCTCAGTCCTACTGCCTGGTTTACGCAGACTGCAGTGCCGTTGCTTTCCCATACCCATGCGTCGCGTTCGAGGTATTGACGGATGAGGCTTGCGTGTTCCAGGGCGTCCTTTCGTGAGTAATAGCAGCCGTCGCAGAGTCTGTAGAGCGTGCGTCCGCCTTCGTTCGCCTTGAATATACAGGGGCTGAGGGCATCAGGCATCACCCTCGTGGCATCTTCAGCCGATCTCAAGTCGTTGTAGCTTTCTATTACCACGTAGTACACCTTGCGTGCGCTGATGTTCTTGGTAGACTGTTCCAGACCGGTGACACGTGCGTAGCGTCCGTTCACATAGCCTGTTATGCCGTGATATTTCACACGGTGCCAGTTGGCAGAAGATCCGTCATACACTCCGCCTTCGCCGCCGGTGAGGAGTTTTCCGAGTATGCGTGCATCGCTTCTGGGCCACTCGCGTATGTTGAGGAACCCGTCGTCGGCAATGGAGTACACCATGGGTTGTTTGTTGGCGCTGGCCTGTCCATGGCTTTCAGGTGTGTCGTTGTCGTGGTCGTACAGCTCAGTTGTGGTGCCGTCGCTGTTTTCTACCACTGCAGGCTCGGCAGCTGTTCCTTGTTCGGCCTTTTCTGTGACGGTGGTCTGCTGTGTGCTGCTCTGTGCAGGTTCGTTGGCTTTTTCCTTGCAGGCACTTGTGACGAACAGCAGTGAGAGGACTGCGAGTATGCTGACTGTCAGTCTGTTCATTGTTTGGCTTAGTTTGTTCATAATGGAAAGAATGAATGGTTAATAACTATTTCGAAGCAAAAATACGACTTAGTGAGAGAAAAACCAAAAACTGAAGGCATTTTTTGATTTCTCGGCAACAAAAACGGGTTGGCACCCAGAGGTGTCAACCCGCATAGTATGTGTGTCGGATAAACAGCAGTTGATTATTTGCCGCTGTCAATCTTCCAGCCGTCGCCAGCCTTCTTGCACTTCACGTCCTGCACGGCGGTGCTGTCGTTGCCATACACCACGTTCATCTTAACTACGGCGGTAGTGTCGGTCACGTTCTCTTCGCCAGCCACAGTGTAAGACTTCAGTCCACCAGCCTTCTCTACAGACTCAGAGAGTTTCTGGTCCATCATGTTCACGTACATCTCCTTGGTGCTCTTGAGCTCGTCATCCTTCAGTTTGTCAGAGAAGTACATCAGGTCAACATAACCTTTGTAGTCCTTCTTCTGGATGCACTCCATAGACTTTTCAGCCAACTCTTTGGGAGTAGCGAAAGAACCGCCGCCGCTGCTGCAACTAACCATGGCAACTGCTACGAAAGCCACCAAAAATCCAAAAATCTTTTTCATCGTTTTCTCTTGTTTAGTGAATAATATAAGTTGTTTTCTTAGAGTCAATATTCAGAATACTGCCACACTTTTCAACTTGTCGGAGTTTCTCAGGTCGCTGGGCAGCCAGCATATGCTGTTGCATCCTGGCAAGTGGAAAGCATGTTGAGGTGCTCCAGTGAGTCGCATTCCGGCCCATTCGTAGGCTCTCACCACCAACTCTGTGCAGTAATAACTTGTAGTGTCGTCGCTGTCGTAGTCGTGGTCGAAGAGTGCGTGGCGCTGATACTGTCTGAGAGCATATTCAGTGGCCTTGCGAGCCAGTAGTGAGTCGGCTGTCCTGCAAACCTCGCCCGCGCTGGCATATTCATTGGAGAAGAACCTCTCGGGTGTGTCCATCTTCACGCGGTCTTCATCGCCATTGTAGTCGGGTTCACCCGGTACGGCATGTACCACGCGCAACACCCCTGCAGAGTCGACCACTATGCCGCAGTGTGAGTAGTTGCCGTCGCGGTCTGCCATGAGCACAGCCTGACTGGTAAAGCCGCCACCCCGGCGGAACACCACATCTCCGGCACGCAGTTCCGTGCCCTTGGGCATAATGCAATATTCGTGGGCATTATTGTGGGAGCATCCAACCATCACTACGGTTGTCAAAACCCACAAAAGAATGCGATTATTCTTCATACGTTGATACGCGTTGACACATAACAACTGCAAAAGTACATATTATTTGGTCAGAGGATACGAAAAACGATTTGTATTTAATGTTTTTTAACAATTCTAAATTTATTTAGATGTACCTCAAATCATTCTATCGGAGGGACGTATTATAAATGTAAGGAATTTTTTTAAGAAATGTTAGGAAACTTTGTCCTTAAAGTGTATGCATATGTTGTAAATGTAAAATTTAAGTTATAACTTTGCAGAGCACATCGATGAGATGTGCGTTCAATGCAAAACAAAACAGATACCTTGATACCAAGCCAAGAAACTACAGTAGGAGGTGTATCAAAAAATACATGAAGAAAGAAGAAAGAAATTCGTTGCGTTTCAACCAGATTGACGCTGTAATAAGGAAAGCGATAGATGAGAAGATTCCTGTTTCGCGACAACTGATCCTTGATGAATTGCGGATGAGTAAGAATACTCTTTGTAGACTGATACATGAGTACACGGACACTTCAAGTTTGAGTGAATATGCCAACAGCATTCGATTGGAGAAGGCATGCAGCCTGTTGGTAGATTCGCCTCAACTTACCATAGAGGGGATAGCCGTAGAGTCTGGTTTCGGTTCCTCACGGCAGTTGGGTAATGTATTCAAGCGCTACATGGGGGTCACTGCCACGCAATACCGCAAACAGCATAAGAAATAACCTTCCAACACAAAATTTACATATTGTTTCATAAAGTAGCGTGTTCTTCCCGTTTTTGGGGAGGGCACGTTTTTGTTTGAATGAGACGAGTCTACAGATATCTTCCAACGAGATACGCTTCGTTTGGACAATACGTAACAAAAACTTCGTTGTTTGTTTTGTATTTCCCTCAACTTGCAGTATCTTTGCAGCAACAGAAACGAATTTTACTTTTAAATATTATTTTTATTATGAAAATTGAAAAAATTCACGGAAGAGAGATTTTGGATTCAAGAGGCAATCCTACTGTAGAAGTTGAGGTAACACTCGAGAATGGTGTTATTGGTCGTGCTGCTGTTCCCTCTGGTGCATCCACTGGCGAGAACGAGGCACTGGAGTTGCGCGATGGCGACAAGGGTCGTTATCTGGGCAAGGGTGTTCTCAAGGCTGTAGAGAATGTGAACAACGTGATAGCCCCTGCTCTGAAGGGTGACTGTGTGTTCAACCAGCGTGCTATCGACTACAAGATGCTGGCTCTCGATGGTACTCCTACCAAGAGCAAGCTCGGTGCGAATGCCATACTGGGTGTGTCTCTTGCCACTGCTCAGGCTGCTGCCAAGGCTCTGAACATACCTCTCTATCGCTATATTGGTGGTGCCAACACCTACACTCTGCCCGTACCTATGATGAACATCGTGAACGGTGGTGCACACTCCGATGCTCCCATCGCTTTCCAGGAGTTCATGATTCGTCCCGTAGGTGCTCCAAATGAGCGCGAGGCTGTACGCATGGGTGCTGAGGTATTCCACAACCTAGCTAAACTGCTCAAGGCTCGTGGCCTCTCTACCGCTGTAGGCGACGAGGGTGGTTTCGCTCCCAACTTCAACGGTATTGAGGATGCTCTCGACACCATCGTTGAGGCTATCAAGGCTGCCGGTTATGAACCGGGCAAGGACGTGAAGATTGCCATGGACTGCGCTGCCAGCGAGTTTGCCGTACAGGAAGATGGCAAGTGGTTCTATGACTACCGTCAGTTGAAGAACGGCAAGAAGAAGGATCCCAATGGCAAGAAACTCTCTGCCGACGAGCAGATAGCATATCTTGAGGAACTTATCACCAAATATCCTATCGATTCTATCGAGGATGGTCTGGATGAGAACGACTGGGACAACTGGGTGAAACTCACCGAGAAGATTGGCGACCGCTGCCAGTTGGTGGGCGACGACCTCTTCGTGACCAACACCAAGTTCCTGGAGAAGGGTATCAAGATGGGTGCTGCCAACTCTATCCTTATCAAGGTGAACCAGATTGGTTCTCTCACCGAGACCCTCGAGGCTATCGAGATGGCTCATCGTCATGGTTACACCACCGTTACCTCACACCGCTCTGGTGAGACTGAGGACACCACCATAGCCGATATCGCTGTGGCCACCAACTCTGGTCAGATCAAGACCGGTTCGCTGAGCCGCACCGACCGTATGGCTAAGTACAACCAGCTCATCCGCATCGAAGAGGAGTTGGGCGACGTGGCTGCTTACGGTTTCGCAAAACTGAAGTAATACACTAATTACTTAAATACCAGAGGTAGAGGCGTCACCCGAGCGTGGCGTCTCTTCTTCTTTTCCTTACACATCATCATGTTGCACCGCTTCGCACATCCATATACTATATCTGACGACGTGCTCAACTGCCCATTCTACTACACTCCCGACGCTATATCTATAGCCGCGGCAGACGGTGTGCGCGCCATGATAGCAGAGCATGCCGAGTGGCAGGACGAGGTGAGCATGGGCAAGATGTTTGGTGCCCTCGTGGTACGTGATGTGCATGGTGAGACGGGTTTCTTGGCAGCCTATTCAGGTCAGATAGCAGGTCGTTCCGACTGGGATGGTTTTGTGCCAGCCGTATTCCACTATCTGCATCCCGATGGCTATTTCCGCCTGCATGAGCAGCAGATATCAGCCATCAATCACAATATATACCAGTTGCTGGGCGATGAATGTTACCTGAACGCAGTGCAGATGCTCAGACAGACAGATGAGCAGGATGCTGCAGAGATAGCAGCATTTCAACAGCAGATGCGGCTTGCCAAGCAGCGTCGCGATGCCCGTCGTCCCACTGCTACCCCCGAGGAATGTGAAGAGATGGTGCGCGAGAGTCAGTGGATGAAAGCCCAACTGAAACGTATCAGGCGGCGTCAGCAGACAGAGCGCGAACCGTTGGCACAGAGGGTAGCAGAGACAGAGGATGAGGTGACACGGCTGAAAGGCGAGCGACAGCAGCAGTCAGACCACCTGCAGAGGTGGCTCTTCTCCCACTTCGTGATGCTCAACGGCAAGCAAGAGCAGCGCACCCTGCTGGATATCTTTGCCGACAGCGGAAGTATACCACCATCGGGAGCAGGAGAGTGCTGTGCCCCAAAACTGTTGCAGTATGCCTTCCTACACCACCTGCAACCGCTGCGGATAGTAGAATTCTGGCAAGGAGCCTCGCCTGTGGGCGAGATACGTCACCATGACCATTACTATCCCGCCTGTCGCAGCAAATGCCTGCCTATATTGCGCTATATGTTGCAGGGTGTCAGAGTGCAACCCAACCCTCTGGAGCAACAGGCGAGCATGCCGTTGCATATACTCTATGAGGACGAGAGCATAGTAGTGGTCAACAAACCCTCTGGCATGCTGTCTGTACCAGGCAAATCGTCACGCGAGTCAGTGTATAGCATCATGCGCAGGCGTTATCCCACAGCCGACGGACCTATGATAGTGCACCGCTTAGACATGGCCACCTCCGGACTGATGGTAGTGGCTCTCACTGAATGGGCGTACCATGCCCTGCAACGGCAGTTTCAGCAGCGTGAGGTGCACAAGCGCTATATAGCAGTGCTGGAGCGCGACATCAGCAGAGAGGTGCCACAGAGAGGCACCGTGCATCTGCCGCTGAGAGCAGATGTCGCCGACCGCCCCCGTCAGGTGGTGGACGAACTATGCGGCAAAGAAGCGGTGACCGATTATGAACTCATGGGAGTGGATGAGGACGGCCATACAGTCGTATCACTTGTGCCCCGTACCGGACGCACGCATCAGTTGCGCGTGCACTGTGCACACCCAAAGGGTCTGAACTGTCCCATCCTGGGCGATGCCCTCTATGGAAAGGTCTCCGACTATCTGCATCTGCACGCACAGAGTCTGACTATCGTACATCCAAAGACTGGTCAGACGCTACATTTTCGCTCGCCTTGCACTAACTTTGCTATGCGAAGTTAGGCGGCGGCTCGGAAAAACACAAACAAGTTTGGTTTTTCGCTCGCCTTGCACTAACTTTGCAGCACGATGGACAAACAGATATTACTTATAAACGACATTGCGGGTTATGGCAAGGTGGCCACCGCCGCCATGTTGCCCATACTATCGTATATGGGACTGCCCGTATACAACCTGCCCACCTGTCTTGTTTCCAACACCCTCGACTACGGAAAGTTTCACCTTCTTGACACCACAGACTACATACAAGGTGTGTTTCCCGTTTGGCGTGAGTTGGGTTTCCGTTTCAATGCCATAGCCACTGGGTTGTTGGCATCTCCCCGCCAGGCATCCATAGTGGCACATTATTGTGTGGAGCAGGCCAAGCAGGGCACCACCATCTTCGTCGACCCTATAATGGGTGATGAGGGAAAACTCTACAACGGTGTCTCGGAAGAGTCGATAGACAGCATGCGACTGATGCTGAGCGTGTCGGACCTGACCTATCCCAACTATACCGAGGCGTGTTACCTCACAAACACTCCATACCGGGCTGGAGGAGTAACCTTTGACGAGGCAAGTGTACTTCTCGACAACCTCAGGAAGTTGGCACCCCGTTCGGTACTCATCACCAGCATTACCGTGGATGGCCAGCCCTCTGTGGTGGGGCACAACCACATATCCGACGAGCACTTCATTCTGCCGTATGACGAGATACCTGTGCACTTTCCCGGTACCGGCGACATTTTCTCTGCCATACTCATAGGTCAACTGATGCATGGGCAGCCACTCAGACAGAGTACACGCCGTGCCATGGACAGCGTGGCTCAACTCATCTCGCTCAATCAGGACAACAGAGACAAAAACCGTGGCATACCAGTGGAGAAATACCTCCATCTGCTGGATTTTGAAAACAACAATGACAATCCCCTATTATAATAAAATGTATATATACAAACTATCACTTCTACTGTCGGCACTCTTCACCACCGTATGCTGTGCCGGCAACGGCAACAAGCCCGCTCAAACAGAGGAGCAGCAGACCGACACGGTGGCACATCAGGTGACATTGCTTTTTGCCGGCGACCTGATGCAGCATGATGGTCAGATAAAGGCTGCTCGTATGAGCGACGGCACATACGACTATAGTGACGTATTTAAGCGCGTGACGCCCGAAATAAGCGAGGCCGACATAGCCATAGCCAATTTCGAGGTCACCCTGGGCGGTCCTCCGTTCAAGGGCTATCCACAGTTCTGTGCCCCCGACGAGTATCTCGTGGCAGCGAAGGATGCCGGATTCGACGTGTTGCTCACTGCCAACAACCACTGTGTGGACACACGCGAGCGCGGACTGCGTCGTACGATAGACCAGATGGATTCGCTTAAGATACCACACTTGGGCACATACAAGAACCGTGAGGAGCGCGACAAGCAGTATCCGTTCATCATAGAGCACGACGGCATACGTATCTGCCTGCTCAATTTCACCTACGGCACAAATGGAATTCCCGTGCCAGCTCCGTTTGTGGTGAACTTAGAGGACACCACAGAGATAGCACGCGACATAGCCAAGGCCAAGAGCATGAAGCCCGACGTCATCATCGCCTTCCCACACTGGGGCATAGAGTACGTGCAGCGCCCGCCCCGTCAGGTGCAGGGCGTGGCAGAATGGCTGCTGGCACATGGCGTGGACCATGTGATAGGCGGTCATCCTCACGTGATACAACCCTTCGAGGTGCGTGAGGCAGGGGGCAAGAAGCACCTGGTGGTATGGTCGTTGGGCAACTTCGTTTCCAACATGACAAAGATAAATACTGACGGAGGTGCCATGGTGCGCATGACCCTGACCAAGAAAAACGGGCGTACCGAGATGACCGACTGCGACTATTCGCTGTTCTGGGTGTCGCGTCCTGCCACATCGGGCAAGAAGAACTTCCGCATCTTCCCCATCAACTATCCCACCGACGAGATGAACGCCGCAGAGCGCAACCTGCGTCAGCGCTTCATCAACAGCACCCGCACACTGCTCGAGAAATATAATGTAGGGATAAAAGAGAGAAAATAGATTTTTATGTACCGTGCAGGTACTGGATTATAAAAACAGACCGCTACTCTGAGGGTAGCGGTCTGTTTTTATACGTTTATGACTGTTTGTCTCAGTCCATGTCTTGGTCCAGAGAGTCGTTGAAGTCTCTGTGCTCACGTTCTGCCATGGGGTCATGGAAGTCATTCTTGCGACCATGGTGCTGCTGTCTGCCACCGCGCTCAGTGCGCTCGCCACGTTCGGGCCTGGGTCTGCGTTCGCCACGCTCAGGACGTTCGGGTCTGGGTCTGCGTTCGCGCTCCACGTAACCCTCGGGTTTCGGTATGAGCACGCGGTGTGAGAGCTTGTACTTGCCGGTCTTGGCAT
>CAMHPC010000042.1 GCA_946186945.1 uncultured Prevotella sp. | reverse complement strand
AAAACCCCGCAGCCCCGAAAGGCTACGGGGAATCACCCCGTGGGCGTTGACGGATTCGAACCGCCGACCCTCTGCTTGTAAGGCAGATGCTCTAAACCAACTGAGCTAAACGCCCATGCTCGTGAAAGCGGGTGCAAAGTTAAGACTTTTTTTCGTTCTACAAAAGAAAACCTGCATTTTTTTCAAAAAAATATTTTTCAGAGTATTCTGACCACACACTTTTTATCACCAATCACTTGGATAGGAGAAAAAAATGCCGTACCTTCGCGCCAAATATAAAAATACAAAAAAGAAATGGAAAAAGTAGTTAGCGGTATACGCCCCACAGGAAATCTTCACCTGGGCAATTACTTCGGCGCCGTGAAGAGTTTTGTGAAGATGCAAGACGAATATGACAGCATGTTTTTCATAGCCGACTGGCATAGTCTGACCACTCATCCCAACCCCGACGACATACAACAGAGCGCCCGCACCATTCTGGCTGAATACTTGGCATGCGGCATAGACCCTGCCAAGGCTCCTATCTATGTGCAGAGTGACGTGAAAGAGACTCTGGAACTCTACCTGTTTTTCAATATGAATATGTATCTGGGTGAACTGGAACGCGTGACTACTTTTAAGGAGAAGGCACGTAAGCAACCGGACAATGTGAATGCAGGCCTGCTGACCTACCCCACCCTCATGGCAGCCGACATACTGCAGCATCGCGCAGTGAAGGTGCCCGTGGGTAAAGACCAGGAACAGAACATGGAGATGGCTCGCAAGTGTGCACGCCGCTTCAATCATATCTACGGTGTGGAATTCTTTCCCGAACCACAAAACTTCTACTTCAACGCCACTGCGGTGAAGGTGCCAGGACTGGACGGCAGTGGAAAGATGGGTAAGAGCGAGGGCAACTGCATATATCTGCGCGATGATGACAAGACGATAACCAAGAAGGTGATGCGTGCCGTGACCGACAACGGACCCGAAACGCCCAACAGTCAGAGACCAGAGGTGATAGAAAACCTGTTCACCTTTCTCAGAATATGCAGCAGTCAGGAAGCATACGACTATTTCAACGAGAAATGGAACGACTGCTCTATACGCTACGGCGACTTAAAGAAACAGATAGCACAAGACCTGGTGAAAGTTGTAGCACCCATACGCGAGCGCATAGAAGAGTACAGTGCCAACAAGGAACTATTAGACCGCATAGCACGCGAAGGGGCTGAGGTGGCAAGGGCAAGCGCACAAGCCACACTGAAAGAGGTGAGACGTATCATAGGTTTCAGAATGTAAAGACTATATCATACAGTCTTATATCACCAAGACTAAATAGTGTGTCCAGTTATTTCATGACTGGACACACTATTTTTATAGTAGGTAAAGAAGTGGCAATAAAAAAACCTCCTCGTGATGAGGAGGTCTTTTTATTGAGCCTTTGTCTACGATTACTCTGTGATCTGCACAGTAGCACGACGGTTGAACTCGATGGGAGAGAGTGTATCAACACCACCCAGACCCTGAGTCTTAATCTGTGAACGGCTGAGACCCATGTTCTCGAGCTCGGCAGCCACAGTCTCGGCGCGCTGCTCAGACAGCCACTGGTTGTGCTCCACGCTACCGGTAGCGCTATCAGCATAACCAGACACCAGCACGTTGCTCTCATTGTCGGTAGCGTACTTAGCAAGAGCTCGTACGTTTACGAGGTCCTTCTGAGAAGCGATGTCGGTCTTGTCGAGGTTGAAGAACACTGATACGGGAGTGGTAACGAACTCCTTCACACCAGGATTGGTGGGACATACGTGGTTCTTGATGAGGTTGTTCAGACGAGCGATCTCTGCATTAGCATCGTTGAGCTGAGACTGCAGAGCGGCGAGCTGCTGCTCGTGGAGGCGCTTGAGGGCGTCCACATCGGGCACAGCGTCCCAACCGGTACGACCGATGTTGAAGGTCAGACCCAGTTCTCCGTAGAGAGTGTTGTCCTTGTCTTCCCAACCACGGTTCTTGTGACCCTCGAGGAGGCTGCCAGTAACCATACCGTCGAAGTCCTCCTCATGACGGTTCCAACCCAGTTCGAAGTTGATAGCCACGCGATCGCTGATGCGGAACTCATTGAGGATACCTACACGCAGGTGCATAGCATACAGGTTGTGAGTCATAGTACGAGAGAGACCACCTCCGAAGAAAGGAATGAAGTTCCAAACGCGGTTGGGATTGTAACCGAAGATCAGGTTGCTCAGGTTGAGCAGTACATCCTCACTCAGAGTCCAGTAACGGTTGAACTTACCTATAACCTTCTCATCGTTGTCACGATCAGCGTTGTCTCTGAAGAGCCAGCTGGGGGCTACAGTCTTACCCCAGATACCCTGCAACTTGGTGCGCAGACCGATACCGGGAGTGAACCACTTACCGATTGCTATGGCAGCACCGAGGCTTGAACGCTCTTTCTCGAAGGGAGAGTTAGAGAGGTCAGCATCGCCACGTACGCCATGCTCTTGGTTTGAATAGAAGGCATTCCAGTTGGCGCCTACCTGGATGAACCAGTTGCTCCAGAAGGAATTGGTAGCTACGCTGTACTTGTTAACAGCGTCATCCTGTGCCATAGAGGCTACAGAAACACCGGCGAAAGCCAGTACCATAAATAATTTTTTCATAACCTTTATTTAAATAAATAATCAAAAAAATTGTATCTTAAGAAGTAATATGTATCGAATTCGGGGACAAAGATAATAAGAAAAATTAAAAATTTTCTACATAACCAATGTTTTTTTTAAAAAAATCTTAAAATTTCGCACATTTTCCCATTTTTGTGCCGTTTTATGTATAATTATTCCAACAATTGTTCTATTTCTTGCTGTCCGAGAATGGCATGTATCCGTTTTCCGTCGGGTGTGAGGTTAACATCCTGACAGGCGAAAAGACTATTGACGAGCGAATCCATCTCAGTATCGCCAAGTGTCTGACCATAGGGCATGGCTGAAGCACGTGCCATGCTCATAGCAGCATGGTGTATCAGGTCGTCGTGAGTATCCACCGTGGGCTGAGACACATCGGATATTATATTGTGTAGTAACTGTTCTGCCGCCACGCTCTCCACTCCAGACGGTACGCCACTGACTGCGAAACTGCCTCCGCCGAGTGAAGACACGTCGAAGCCCCAGTCTGACAGGTGCTCCAGAAGGCTGTCGAGCACCACACTCTCCGAGGGTGGCAGTTGTATCATCTCAGGAAAGAGCAACTGTTGGGTGTGCCACTGGTGTTTCCGCATACGCTCGCGGTATTCTTCGTAGAGGATGCGCAGGTGAGCACGGTGCTGGTCGATTATCATGAGTCCCGACTTTACGGCAGTCATGACATATCGCCCTTTATACTGATAGTGATGTGGCGACTTCTCCGCAATGAGTTGGCCTTTGTCCTGTGTCTCGTTGAAAAGATTCGGGTCGGGTGCAGACTGGGACTGGTCGGTAGACTTCTCCGGGAAGAGAGTCTGCCAATTCTCGTACACTTCACCTTTTTTATACACGGCATCGGGACGGGTGGCTGGTTTCCGGTTTCCTTCAAAGGGGTTATACCGCACATCGGAACCCGTGGCGGGCATGGAGGTAATATTCTCTCCCCCACCCTGCATGGCAGGTATATCGGGCCGTCCTTCCACATCGAAGTTGATGGATGGCACGTCATTATACTGTCCGATAGCATTCTTGACCGCTGCACAAAGCAATTGCCATATCAATTGCTCGTTTTCAAACTTTATCTCTGTCTTCGTGGGATGAATGTTTACATCGATATCGCCTGCCGGCACCTCGAAATAGATGAAATAAGGCACTTGCTCGCCTTGTGTCACCAGTCGTTCGTAGGGTGCCTGCACCGCCTTGTGGAAGTAAGGATGTTTCATATACCTGCCGTTGACGAAGAAGAACTGCTGTGCTCCCTTCTTGCGCGCAGAAAAGGGTGTGCCCACAAATCCAAACATTCTGCACACGTTGGTCTCTATCTCGACAGAGAGCAGGTCGCTGCGCATTTTCTTGCCAAAGACATCGATGATGCGCTGGTGCAGGTTGGCGGAAGTGAGTTGCATGAGCGGGGTGCCGTTATTGTACAAGGAGAAGGCGATATTTGGGTAAGCCAGCACTATCCGCTCAAAGGTGACAAGAATATTGTTGAGTTCGGTGGTGTTCGACTTGAGGAACTTCCTTCGGGCAGGAACATTATAGAAGAGGTTTTCCACAGTGAAATTGGTGCCGGGGGCACAACTCACCGGTTCCTGCGACTGGAAGCGTGAGCCGCTAATAGAAACCATTGTACCCAACTCATCTTCGCGGCGGCGTGTGGTGAGAGTGACCTGTGCCACGGCGGCAATAGACGCGAGGGCCTCGCCACGGAAACCCATGGAGTGGAGGTTGAACAGGTCATCAGCATGGCGTATCTTTGATGTGGCATGACGCTCGAACGACAGGCGAGCATCGGTATCACTCATCCCTATGCCATCGTCTATCACCTGTATGGAGGTCCTGCCGGCATCCTTGAGCAGCACGTCGATGGTACGGGCGCCTGCATCGACGGAATTTTCCACCAGTTCCTTGACCACTGAGGCTGGCCTCTGTATCACTTCGCCGGCAGCAATCTGGTTTGCCACCGAGTCGGGCAACAACTGTATTATATCGCTCATATCGCTATCACATTAAAATCTCGTCAACAATATCATGACTACAACAAGCAGAACGAGGATGACCAGCAGGGCTGTGATACTGAGAGTGCGGGGCCTACGCGTGCGTGCACGCTGTGGAGTATAATCACGATGCATACTGCCACGGTTGTCATTCTTGTCGTCCTGACAGTAAATCATCTGATGATAAAAGCCGCGCGGCTTGCGGGTGGCAAAGAGATTCATTCGAACAGTCCTTTCTTTTTCTTTTCGGGCCAGATGAAGATATCATCCCGTTTGAGTGGTCGCAACTCCTCGTACCATTCAAACTTAGGCAGCCGGTCTTTACCCGGCGGTATCTGGGTCATGGGATACATCACACCTTCTGCCTTGGGCATCCATATCTTTTCCATCTTCCTCCTGTTGTTGAGGAAGGCGCGCAGTGTGTCGCTCTCGGCATATACCATGCCTATGAGTGTGCTGTCCTTTTCGTCTTGCGGGTGGAAGACTACCATCACATTGCCCTGTGCCTCATTCATGCGCAGGTTTCCCTTCTCGTCGAAGAAGGAGTGGCTGCGTTTGGATGATATCTGCTGGTAGCGTTTCTGTTGGTTGTCTTTGTCTTCTATCTCCTGTATGGTAAACGAGTTGCCCTCGACATGTGCCTCGCGGATGGTGGAGTCGCGCATGAAGACGATGACCTGGTCGCCGGTGAGTTGCTGACTCTGATACCACACAATAGGCTCTTGCAGCATGGTGATGCTGCTGTCGCGAGAGCAGATGACCAGCGAGTCGCACATGGCCTGCATGTCTACTCTGTATGCTCGGACATGATGATAGCAGTACACCTCGCGGTACATGGAGTCGGTATCTATATGGAAGGTCTTTACTCTCATAGAGTCGGCATGCAACCACAGGGTGTCCTTTTGCGAGAAGTCGGCAAAGACGGGTCGGCGTGTGGCAAAGCCCTCACCCGTCTTCTCATCGTAGGTGAAGTGTCCGGAGATGAGTTGGTTTTTATTCTTCTTGTCTGTATACACCACGTTGCCGAAACCATGACTGCGCTTTAGTTTACTGTCGTAATACAGGCTGTCACCGGTGATAATACGGTCTTTGTTTTCTATCGTGGAATGGTCATACAGTTCCGACTTATCGTTTGACATATAGTAGTAGCCGTTGGAGGTGACTATCTGATAGTCGTTTTTCACGTTGTAGATGGTAGATCGGCTCACTATCTGTGCCCGCTCCAATCGGGCATCGTAGTACAGCGTATCGGTATTTATCTCATAGTCAGGACTTTTCAGCACCACGCTATAATATGCCACTGCCTCTCTCGTATCGAGGTTATAGCGTCCCCAGTCGCTCACCAGGTCCACTTTCTTCTTCTTGTCTATGAAATGTCCTCCCTCGGCATAATAGACGAAATTAAACTTCCTGTCATAGTTCAGGCTATCGGTATAGAGTTCTGAAGATTTGCGGTGTACCACCTTCACGTTTTTTCGCGCATACACCATCTCCACCTCCGGTCGTCCGTCATAGAAAGCCCTGTCGCATGAGAGTGTGAGTGTGTCGCCCTGCACCATATACACATGTCCGAAGGCCTCGAAGGAATTGTTCTTCTGATTGAAGTAGGCACTGTCACAAGAGAGTCGGGTGCCCCTATGGTGGAATGCCACATGTCCCTTCACTATCTGCACTCCTGGCTTTCGCATCTCGTCATAGCGCAACTCATCACTGCGGTCGAGGTATATACGTTGGTCGCCGCCCTTCTGCTGCGCCGCGGCAGTAGACAGCAATAGAGCAAAGAAGCATAGCATCACTCCCCTGAGTATGCTATGCATGCCAAAAACCTTATATGCTAATGCATTGTCTGTCACCTATCTCACCCAACCTTGGTATTCAAATTCGCAGTCGCAGTAACTGTCGGGCATACGCACGTAGGTATTCTTCAGTTTTTCTGCCACCCAGTCGTGCAGAAACTTCTCACGCTGTTTAGCCAGCACCACATCGCGCATGGCCTGGAAATCCTCGGTGATAGTAGCGCGGTGACTCTCGGTACGGCTTTTGAGTTTCACTATGGCACACACTTGTTTGCCTTTGCCGTTTATCATCTCGAAGGGGGCCGATATCTCGCCCACTTGCAACTGTTCCACCTGTCGTGCCACTTCCGATGGCAGGTCTTGCATGCGGAAGCGCGATGTGCGCTGCTGTTCCGAGACGTTGGCCATGAGTCCATGGTTGCTGCGTGTATCCTTGTCGTCCGACACCCATGTGGCTGCTTCGTCGAAGGTAAACTTCCCTGCCCGTATATCGTTTGCCACCGAGTCGAGTCGGTGTTTTGCTGCTTCTATGGCTTCGTTGTCCACGTGCGGTTTCAGCAGTATATGTCGCACGTTGATGCGCTCGCCTCTACGGTCGATAAGTTGTATGATGTGGAATCCGAATTCCGTTTCCACTATCTTGGATATCTTCTTTGGGTCGGTGAGGTTGAATGCCACGGCGGCGAAGGTGGGGTCGAGGGCTGCGCGAGGAGTGAAACCCAGTTCACCACCCTGACGTGCCGAGCCGTCCTCACTATACAGACGCGCCATGGTGGCGAAGGTTGTCTCGCCGCTATTCACGCGTTCGGTGTATTGGCGCAACTGGTCTTTCACCCTGTTCACCTCTTCTGCCGACACCTTTGGCTGACTGGTGATAATCTGCACCTCTACGGTGGTAGGTATCATAGGCAGTGAGTCCTGTGGCATATCCTTGAAATACTCACGCACCTCGGCAGGTGACACGGAGATGTCGCTCACCAGTTTCTGCCGCATCTTCTGCACCAGTTCACGGTTTTTAAACTCATCGTGCATCTCCTGACGCATCTGAGCCACCGACTGTTTCCTGTATTCCTCGAGTTTTTCTTTCGAGCCAATCATCTGTATCCAGTAGTTCAGTTGGTCTTCTATGCTTTGGTTTATCTCACTCTCCGTCACCTGTATGGAGTCGATGGCAGCCTGATGCAGGAATAGTTTCTGCACGGCCAACTGTTCGGGTATAGCACAGTCGGGGTTTCCTTTCCACTGCATACCCTCTGCTTCTGCCTGCAGTCTCATCACCTCTACATCACTCTTGAGTATGGCTTCATCGCCCACCACCCACAGCACCTCATCGATGGTGTTGGTGGCATTACCCTTCACGGTATCTGCCACAGCCGTATAAGGGTGGTGCGAAGCATGGCGGGCATTGATACTCACACTTGCAGCAAAGGCAAGTATGGGCAATGCATACAGGAAGTGTCTTGTCTTCATATGTTCAATGTTTGTTTACAGTGGAGAGCACTGCCCTGTCTATAGTCACAGGATAGCGGCGGCGCAGAGACTCTACCCATGCTTTCTCCAGTTCGTCCTGATAATCGGCAGTCACTTGGTTCTTCACATCGGTATATTCTTTCGGGGCTTTGAGCACCTTGCCATAGACAGCCTCGTAAGGATAGTCGGTTAAGGGAGTGACAGCCACGCCCTTCTTCTTGAAGCCATCGCGGTCGATGAGGCTGTTGTCGCCTTCCTTGAATATGCCTTTCTCCACACGTATGCGCAACACGGAGTCGGCATTGAAGGTAGTCCTCAGACAGTCTGCCCACTGGTCGAACGGCAGTTTCTTTATGGCCTTCTGCACGCGCTTCACATCTTCCTTGTCTCTACAGCGGTATGCTATACCCTTGAACCGTGGCTGTTCCCAAGCATACTTTTTCTTGTTCTTCTTGAAATAGTTCTTTAGTCCTGCCTCGTCCTTGGCAGCACGGTCCCACACTTCACGGTTGCTTATCTCGAAGAGGAGCAGCCCGTCGTGATACTCGCGTATGAGGTTGTTCAACTCAGCATCTTTGGCAGCAAACTCCTTTGCCTTGTCGTCCATGTACGTCTTGGTATCCTTGCCTGCTGCAGTGGCCAGTTCCTTCACCTTGCGGTCCATGATACTCTCCTTGATGCCCCTACGCTCTATGAAGGTGATGATGTCTGCCCGGAGGGAATCGTACGGGAAGAAGTTTGCCTTGTCTTTGAGGAGTATGATATGGTAGCCGAAGTCGGAGAGAACGGGTTTGCTCATCTCGCCTACCTTGAGGGCGTAGGCAGCCTGCTCGAATGCCTTGACGGTCTGTCCCGGCTGTATCCAGGGCAGTTCACCGCCACCAGGAGCGGTACTCTTGTCATCGCTGAAGCGTCGTGCCATGTCAGCGAAGTCGGCACCGCCCACAAGTGCCTGGTAGATAGAGTCGGCACGCTGCTTTATGGCCTGCTGCTGGGCATTGTCGGCTTTCTGACTGAGCGAGAGCAGTATATGAGCCGGTTTCACCAGTCCGCCGAGCGAGTCGACGTAGTGCTGGGTGCGGTTGTATATCTGTCGGGCTTCGGTCTCCACATCCTCGTCAGTGATGAGCATCGGGCGTATCTGCTGATCGCGGTACTGGGCAAACTCATTGAGGAATGCCTGTGTGGTGTCGATACGTTCGTCGAGTGCAGCCACTACCTTGAGTTTATAGTTCACGAAGAGGTCTACATATTCTTCCACGCTCTTCTTGTCTATCACGCCTTCGGAGTTATTCTTGTTGTATGAGTATTCAAACTCCGAACGGCTCACAGGTATACCATTGACCGTCATCAGGGTGGGATCGGTCTGTGCCTGGGCTGAAACAGCCAGCAGCAGTGCCCCCACCAGTGTTTTCATTTTCATAATGAACTGTTTATATGGTTGTTTTTATTCAGGGCGACTATAGTTTGGTGCCTCGCTTGTAATGGTTATGTCGTGAGGGTGGCTCTCCATGACACCGGCATTGGTGATGCGTGTGAACTTGGCTCCGTGCAACTGCTCTATCGAGCCGGCGCCGCAATAGCCCATGCCCGAGCGCAGACCGCCAGTGAGTTGATATATCACCTCTTGCACAGTGCCTTTGTATGGCACGCGACCGGCTATACCCTCCGGCACCAGTTTCTTCACGTCCTTGGTGCCCGACTGGAAGTATCTGTCCTTGCTGCCGTTTTCCATGGCTTCGAGCGAGCCCATGCCACGGTAACTCTTGAATTTTCTGCCATTGAAGATTATGGTATCTCCAGGACTCTCTTCTGTACCTGCCACGAGCGAACCTATCATCACGCTGCTGCCACCTGCTGCCAGGGCTTTGACCACATCGCCTGAGTAGCGCAGTCCGCCATCAGCGATAAGTGGTACTCCTGTGCCTTGGAGGGCACTGTACACATCGTACACGGCACTGAGTTGGGGCACTCCCACGCCTGCCACCACACGTGTGGTGCAGATGCTGCCCGGACCGATACCCACCTTTATGGCATCGGCACCATTGTCCACGAGCATACGGGCAGCCTCGCCTGTAGCCACGTTGCCCACTACGATATCTACGCCAGAGAACTGTCGCTTTGCCTCGGCGAGTTTCTCTATCACCGACCTGGAGTGTCCGTGGGCGGTATCTATGACCAGTGCATCGGCTCCTGCCTCTATGAGTGCTGCCATACGGTCGAGGGTATCGGCGGTCACACCCACACCGGCTGCCACACGCAGCCTACCCTTCTCGTCCTTACACGCCATGGGCTTATCCTTGGCCTTGGTGATATCCTTGTAGGTGATGAGTCCCACGAGGTGGTTGTCTTTGTCTACCACCGGCAGTTTCTCTATCTTGTTCTCCTGCAGTATCTGTGCTGCTGCTGCCAGGTCGGTCTGCTGATGTGTGGTGACAAGGTGTTCCTTGGTCATCACTTCGTCAATCTTCTTGTCCAGATGGCGCTCGAAGCGCAGGTCTCTGTTGGTAACGATACCTACCAGACGGTTTTCGCCATCCACCACGGGTATGCCGCCAATGTGATATTCTGCCATTATGTCGAGGGCATGCTGCACGGTGCTGCCTTGGGGTATGGTGACAGGGTCGTATATCATACCGTTCTCGGCACGCTTCACTATAGCCACCTGGCGGGCTTGGTCCTCTATGGACATATTCTTGTGTATGACGCCAATGCCTCCCTCACGTGCTATGGCAATGGCCATGGCAGACTCGGTGACAGTATCCATAGCGGCTGTCACGAAGGGTATGTTCAAGGCTATGTTACGAGTGAAACGGGTTTTCAACTCTACTGCTTTGGGCAGCACCTCTGAATAAGCGGGGATGAGGAGGACGTCGTCGAACGTGAGACCGTCCATCACGATTTTATCTGCAACAAATGATGACATAAATAATACTCTGAAATTTATTGCGTGCAAATTTAGCAATAAATTTCCACTTTGCCACCATATATCACCTTTTTTAAGCCAATATTAAAAGTATTTAACGCGCGATACACTGCTCGTGCCACCTCGCAAGGGGTGTTGCGGGGTGGCACGAGGAGTATCAGTTGGCCATTTCGGAGAGGAATTTTATGCGCACCAGCCTTATCTCTGCCTCGTCCACATCGCCGCCCAGTTCCTCCATGGCGGTATCCAGGCTGTCGGTCTCGCTGTCGCAGAAATAGTCGTAGATATCATCTATGAGGTCCTCGTCCATCACATCCTCCAGGTAATAGTCGATATTGAGCCGGGTGCCGCTATACACGATAGCCTCTATCTCGCTCAGCAGGTCATCGAAAGAGATGCCCTGTGCTGTGGCTATCTCGTCGAGTGCCAGGTGGCGGTCTATGAGGTCAATAATCTTCACCTTGAGCAACGACCGCTTTGCCACGGTTCGCACTCGCAGGTCTTCGGGACGCTCTATCTCGTTCTCCTTGCAATACTGGTCTATCACCTTGCAGAAATCCTCGCCGTAGCGTTTTGCCTTGCCGGCACCCACACCCTGTATGTTCTGCAGTTCCTCGAGTGTCACCGGACACATGGTGGCCATCTGTTCGAGCGAGGGGTCGAGGAAGATGACGTAGGGCGGCACATGCAACTGGCTGGCCTTCTTGCGGCGCAGGTCCCTCAGTATGGCATAGAGTTCGGGGTGCAGGGCTGAACCCATTGCATCGGCTTGCTCCTCCAACTCTTCCTCGTTAAACTCTGCATCCTCCACTATCTGAAACGGCTGCGGGTCTTTCAGGAAACGTCTGCCGCTGGCAGTAACTTTCAGCAGGCCATAGTTGTCCACGTCCTTGCGCAGGTATCCCTGTATCAATGCCTGACGGATGACGGGGTTCCACAGTTTCTCCGACTCATCCTCACCGCTGCCAAACTCCTCCAGTTCATCGTGGTGGTGAGAGAGTATGTCGTTTGTGGAATTGCCTTTCACAAAATCAATGATATAGTCGCTGCGGAAATTCTCCTTGGTGGCGAGTATGGCCTTCAGCACGATAAGCAGGGCATTGGTTGCCTCTATCTTGGTCTTGGGATGCAGGCAGTTGTCGCAGTTGCCACAGTTCTCCTCATGATACTCCTCACCGAAATAGTGCAGAAGCATCTTGCGGCGGCACACCGACGATTCGGCGTATGCTGCGGTTTCCTGTAGCAGTTGTCTGCCAATATCCTGCTCTGCCACGGGTTTGCCTTCCATAAACTTCTCCAGTTTCTGCAAGTCGCGGTAGGAGTAGAAGGTGATGCATTTTCCTTCGCCCCCATCCCTGCCGGCACGTCCTGTCTCCTGGTAATAGCCTTCCAGGCTCTTGGGTATGTCGTAGTGTATGACGAAACGTACGTCGGGCTTGTCTATACCCATGCCAAAGGCGATAGTAGCCACAATGACGTCAATCTTCTCCATCAGGAAGTCATCCTGCGTGCCGGAGCGTGTGGCGGAGTCCAGGCCGGCATGATAGGCTGCCGCCCTTATATCGTTGGCGCAGAGTATGGCAGAGAGTTCCTCCACCTTCTTGCGCGAGAGGCAATAGATGATACCGCTCTTGCCAGGGTTCTGCTTCACGAATTTTATTATCTGCTTGTCTACATCTTTCGTCTTGGGACGCACCTCGTAGTAGAGGTTTGGCCTGTTGAACGAACTCTTGAACTCGGTGGCATCGGCTATGCCCAGACTCTTTTTAATGTCGGTACGCACCTTGTCGGTGGCTGTGGCGGTAAGTGCAATGACGGGTGCATTGCCTATACGTTGTATGATAGGACGGATGTTGCGGTATTCTGGGCGGAAGTCATGTCCCCACTCCGATATACAGTGTGCTTCGTCCACGGCATAGAAAGATATCTTGACGGTGCGCAGAAAATCCACATTGTCGTCTTTATTGAGCGATTCCGGTGCCACATAGAGCAGTTTGGTCTTGCCGGAGGTGATATCCGACTTCACCTGGTCTATGGCAGCCTTGTTGAGTGAGGAATTGAGATAGTGTGCCACACCCTCTTCCTCGCTCATGCCATTGATCACATCCACCTGGTTTTTCATCAGGGCTATGAGTGGTGAGATGACTATGGCAGTACCCTCCATGATGAGGGAAGGCAACTGGTAGCAGAGCGATTTGCCGCCACCCGTGGGCATGAGCACAAAGGTATCGTTGCCAGCAAGCACATTACGTATGATTGCCTCTTGATCGCCCTTAAAGGCATCGAAGCCAAAATAGCGTTTCAGTTGTTTATTAAGATCAATTTCTTTTGCCATATCTGCTTATATTGCAAGGGGTGTATTCTTCAAGGTAGGTTGGTGAGTAGTGGTGTCAACTGGCAGCCCCTGAGAGTCTGGACTTGTCGAGTTGTGACTTCACATAGTCGGCAGTCACCGTAAATTTCTTTACACGTTCGGAGGGTTTCTCAAACATGGCATCGGTCATCACGCTCTCCACGATCGACCTCAGTCCGCGTGCTCCGAGTTTGTATTCCACCGCCTTATCTACGATACATTCCAGTGCATCGTCGGTGAATGTGAGGTTGATACCGTCCATCTGAAAGAGTTTCTGATACTGCCGTACTATAGAGTTTTTCGGTTCTACGAGTATTCGCCGGAGTGCCTCTCTGTCCAGGGGATTGAGGTAGGTGAGCACTGGCAGTCGACCGATAATCTCGGGTATGAGTCCGAAGGATTTCAAGTCTTGTGGCAGGATATATCTCATCATGTCCTCTTTATCAATATTTCTTACATTTTGTACTGAGTTATACCCCACTACGTGTGTGTTTAGTCTCTGTGCTATCTTGCGTTCGATACCATCGAAGGCACCGCCGCAGATAAACAGTATATTGTGTGTGTCTACATGTATATAGTCCTGGTCGGGATGTTTGCGTCCGCCCTTTGGCGGCACATTCACCATAGTGCCCTCGAGCAGTTTGAGCAGTCCCTGCTGCACACCTTCACCGCTCACGTCGCGGGTGATGGAGGGGTTGTCGCTCTTGCGTGCTATCTTGTCTATCTCGTCTATGAACACTATACCTCTTTGAGCCTGTGTGAGGTCATAATCAGCCACCTGCAGCAGGCGCGAGAGTATGCTTTCCACATCTTCGCCCACGTATCCGGCTTCGGTGAAGACAGTAGCATCGACTATAGTGAAGGGCACCTGCAGCAGTTTCGCTATAGTACGCGCCAGCAGGGTTTTGCCTGTACCGGTAGAGCCCACCATGATGATATTGCTCTTCTCTATCTCCACTCCGTCCTTGTCGGCCTTCTGCCCCAGGCGCTTGTAGTGGTTGTATACTGCCACGGCAAGGAATTTCTTCGCCTCGTCCTGTCCTATGACATACTGGTCCAGATAATCCTTTATCTCCTTGGGTTTGGGCACCTTGTTGAGTGCCGGTGCCTCGGTGTCGGAGGAGGCGGCAGGCGACCTGGGGTCAAGGTTCGACTCCCTTACTATCTCGTATGCTTGCACGGCGCAGTCTTCGCAGATATAGCCACTCATGCCGGTGATGAGCAGTTTCACGTCCTTTGCCGTACGGCCACAAAAAGAGCACACTTTCTTCATATATGTCATGCCTTTCGTGTCAGCACATTGTCTATCATGCCATACTCACGCGCCTCTTCGGCTGTCATCCAGTAGTTGCGGTCAGAGTCTGTCCACACCTTGTCGTAGGGTGTGTGTGAATGTTCGCTGATGATGGTATACAGTTCCTTTTTAAACTTCTGTATCTCCTTAGCCTCTATCTCGATATCGGATGCCTGTCCCTGCACACCGCCGAGGGGCTGGTGTATCATCACCCTGCTGTGGGTGAGTGCGGAGCGCTTGCCCTCGGTACCTGCCACGAGCAGCACTGCTGCCATGGATGCTGCCATACCGGTGCAGATGGTGGCCACGTCGGAGGTGATAAACTGCATGGTGTCATAAATGCCCAGTCCGGCGGTCACGCTGCCTCCGGGGGAATTGATGTAAATAGAGATATCCTTGCCGCTGTCTACCGAGTCGAGGTACAGCAACTGTGCCTGAAGGGTGTTTGCTGTATAGTCATCTATCTCTGTGCCGAGAAAGATGATGCGGTCCATCATCAGACGTGAAAACACGTCCATCTGCGTCACATTCAGTTGACGCTCTTCAAGGATATAGGGGTTCAGATACCGTGCCTGTGCACTTATCACATCGTCGAGCACCATAGATGAGATGCCCATTTTGCCGGTGGCATATTTTCTAAAGTCTTTCATTTGTAGTGAATATTCAATTATTTATCGTGCAAGACAGACGGAGAAAAAACAGTTATCGACCTTTTTCGTCTGCCTTTGTAGTACAAAGATACGAAAAAAGTCGATAACCGAAATAGAAAACTAATGTTTTTTTTATTTTTTTACCAGAAATAATGACTATTCGCCTGCCAGTTTGTTAAATTCGTCGAGTGTTACGGTTTTCTTCACCAGTGTCACCATGTCCTTCACTGCCTGTGTGAGGCGAGCGTCTATGGCACGGTCTACGAACCCGTCTACGTTCTCGCGTTTCTTAAGCATCTCTGTAGCATAGTTGTCCAGATATTCCTCGGGCACATTGTTCATGCCATACTGTGCGAACTGCACGCGCGCTGCTTCCTTGGCGGCATTCTTCACATCGTCGTCTTCTATCTTGATACCTGCCTGGCTCACCAGTTGCTCCTTTATGAGGTGCCATTTCAGTTCACGTATGCTGGCATCGAAATTCTTGTCCACATAGTCGTCGGCTTTGTCCTCATTGTTGCGCTTCATCACTCGTTTGAGCAGTTCCTCGGGGAAAGTCAACTCGCCCACTTTCTCTTCAGAGTAGCGGCGGATATCCTGGAGCAGTTGGAAATCGGCATTGCTGGCCAGGGGAGCCTTCAGTTCGTCGGCTACACGCTCGCGGAAAGCCTTCTCATCTGCCACGGCACCCTGTCCATACACATTGTCGAAGAGTTCTTGGTTTACATCTGCCTTCACGAAACGTGAGATCTCGGTTATCTGGTAACTAAAGTCGCATGTCAGTTCTGCCACTTCCTCGCGCTTCACCTTGAGAAGTGAGGCTATCTCGCCATCGTTGTCGGGATATGCCTTTTTGGGGTTGAAGGTGATGATATCGCCCAGTTTGGCACCGTCGAAGAGTGCTTTCTGCTCTTCTACCTTGATAAACTGTGGCATCATGACTGCGCTCTCCACAGTGATACCACCCTCTACGGTGTTGCCCTCAGCATCCAACTGGCGTATGTCGCCCTTGAGCATATCCCTGAGTTCGGGCTCGTAGGTCTCTACCTTGTCGTAGTGACCATTGCGCGAGGCGTACATGTCTATCTGCTTGTCTATCAGTTCATCGTCTATCTTTATCTCGTAGAAATTGATCTTATCTTTCTTGTCGAGTTTTATTTCAAACTCAGGAGCCACTGCCACATCAAACACGAAGGTATAGGTATCGTCTTTTTCCATGTCTTGCGGTGTCTGAGCCTCGTTTGCCATAGGCTCTCCCAACATCTTTATGTCGTTGTCGGTGATGTACTTGTACATCTCACGTCCGAGTATCTTGTTTATCTCGTCCATCTTTACAGATGCCCCATACTGGCGCTTGATAAGACCCATGGGCACGTTACCGGGGCGGAAGCCGGGCATGTTTGCCTTCTTTCTTAAATCTTTCAGTGCTTTGTTCACTTGCTCCTGATAGTCGGCGGGCTCCATTGTGACGGTCATCAGTCCGTTGACTTTATCAGGGCTCTGGAATTCAATTTTCATCTTCTTATACTGTTTTTATGTACTTGTTATATATGAGGTTGCAAAGTTACTGCAAGTTGAGCGGAATGCAAAATAAAAGACGAAGTTTTTTAATTTTGCATTCCCGAGATGCGGCGTAACTTTCTCTGGTGCCTATCTGTAGTATAATCTAAGGGATCTGCCCACCTTACTTATTGTGCCATCGTCATTCAATTCATAATTCGGTTCAGAGGTTCTTTCCCCAGTACCCATATAAATACCATTATATTTAATAGTGATCTTCTTCACCAACTGTTTCGGGCCTTTTCCAAAAAGCCCCAAATATGCCATTATAGTACTCAGATGAGGGTGAACCAATTCTAAGAAAACCGGAACCATGACATTTTGCCGATATTTGTTATCTGTTGCTTCATCACCATAAGCATAGGTTTCGGTGCCCTCGGATACTCTGGTTGTACCTTTTGAAGAGATTAGGTTGTCGTCTTCCCATGTATAACTGTATTCTACTAAATCTCTGCCCAAAGGCAAATCAGTCAATTTCACTATATGGTCATTGTCATCGTAGTCGATTTGCACATACGATATCCGAAGATACTTATCCGATTTATCTTCCGTATAATAGTATCTGGAATATTTGAGAAGGGTAGCATATCCCTTATTGTTATACGTTACGTACACAGTGTCTGCCTCAGATGAATCTTCGTATTTGACAGCGATTCTTCTCATATTTGTAAAATTAATGGTACATCTCTGATATTCAACATCGGATAAGTTACCATTGCCATCATAGTGCACTTCGTATACATCACTGGTAGGTGCAAATGCAAATGCAGATATTCGCGAACCTGTATTATGGTTAACTACCCCTACTCTGTATGGAAATTGTGAACTGGTTGGATTTTCATCATCTACGAATTCATAGTTATCGCAGGATGAAAAAAGCATGCAAAGATGTGCCAATAATACGATTATTGGAAACAAGCGGCAGTTCTTTTTCATAACAAGTGGTTTATTTATATTTTTGTCACATACTTTTACATGGCATTTACCCTTCTCTGTCTTCCGCCTCATCGCGTGCGCGCCGGGCTTCGTCTATGGCATCGAAGTCTTTGTTTTTGAGTATGAAACTGGTGCCGAGGTATTTCTCGCGCACTATTGTATTTTCTGCCAGTTCCTCCGGCTTGCCCTGAAAGAGGATGCGACCTTCGAAGAGCAGGTACGAGCGGTCGGTGATGGTAAGTGTCTCCTGCACATTATGGTCGGTGATGAGAATGCCTATATTGCGGTACTTCAATTTCCACACTATATACTGTATGTCCTCCACGGCGATGGGGTCCACACCGGCGAAGGGTTCGTCGAGCATGATAAACTTAGGGTCTATGGCCAGGCAGCGCGCTATCTCCGTGCGGCGGCGCTCACCTCCGGAGAGTTGGTCACCCTTGTTCTTGCGCACCTTGTGCAGTCGGAACTCCGAGAGCAGGCTCTCCAGTTTCTCCTTTCGCTCGTTGCGCTTGAGTTTTGTCATCTCCAGCACAGACATGATATTATCCTCCACGCTCATCTTCCTGTATACGGAGGCTTCCTGTGGCAAGTATCCTATGCCCTTGCGCGCCCTCTTGTATACAGGAAAGGAGGTGATGTCTTCATCGTTGATGTATATGTGTCCGGCATTGGGCACTATGAGTCCGGTGGTCATATAGAACGAGGTGGTCTTGCCCGCTCCGTTGGGTCCCAGCAGTCCCACGATCTCTCCCTGTCGCACTTGTATATTCACGTCGTTCACCACGGTGCGCTTGCCATACCGCTTCACCAGTCCCTCGGCGCGGAGTACTGAGTGTTTCTCGTCACCTGATATATCTACTACCTTGTCTGTCATAATGATTTCAACTTTTGGGAAACAAAATTACGACTAAACGAAAAGATAACAAAACAAAACGCGAAGTATTTTGTTTTCATCTTATCTGCAGGCAGAATATTAAGCGATTCTCAGTAGCATTATCCTTTGCACGGCAGGAATGCCGTGCACTCCTAAGTTACTCTGCTGCAATAAGCGTTATCAGGAGCGCACGGCATTCCTGCGGTGCGTAGAGCAATGTCACAAGCACTTTATGCTTTTCAGCCCCGAAGGGGCGACAAGAACACAGGCAGGGATGTAGCGAAGCGAAATCCCTGATATTCAACGATTTGAAAAAAGCCCTGGAAGGGCGACGGAGAAATACATTATGCTATAAAACTAATTCAGCCGCAAAAGGAGCGTTTCGCTCCTTTGCGGCTGAATTTACATCATCCCGAAAGATCACGGCAGACATGCTGCGTCAGTTCTCCCACAGATTGCCCCACTTCAGCGTGGGTTCGTCATCGTAGAAGTCATCATCTTCGTCGTAATCGAAGAGTGACGTCTTGTTACCTTCGGCTTCGCCGTGACCGTCGTCTTCACCTTTTTTCACTGATACGCCTACGAGATTTTCTGCGTCCAACAGACTACTGATATTTATATTGACTATTTCCGTATCTGGTGTCTGATATATTTTCTTTTTCATTGTATTCCTGCTTTAATCCTATTATTTTATCATTAACGAATAACTACCTTTACTGCACTGCCATCCTTGCGGCGGATGATGTTGAGACCCTTTTGCAATTCTGAGTGCTGTCTGCCCTGGGCATCGTATATGGCACGTGCCTCACTCACCTCTTTGCGCAGGTCGGATGCCTCAAGGGCTTCTATTATCTCATTGGTCACATCGCCGCTGCCTAACAACTCAAACGGCATGATG
>CAMHPC010000041.1 GCA_946186945.1 uncultured Prevotella sp. | reverse complement strand
AAGCAACTGGTAAGTCACCGTGCAACTGCCTTCAGCTGTAGGCAGCCATTCCGTCTGCATCGACTTCAGTTCGCCAGCCCCCACAGCACCATTCTGGGTGGTATAGCTGCCCACATTGGATGCCTGCATACAATTAGTTGGGAAACAGGACTGGAAGGCACCGTTGCTCATCTGAGTGATGTCAAAAGACCCGCCACAACGCACCTCATCACTGCTCGTATTCTTCACATAAAGTCCGGAAGGCATAAATATTCCACCGAAACCGTCGTCTTCTGATTCGGTAATGCTAAGCGTGGAGCCATCAGCTATCACGTTCCCATACTGGTCGGCAAACTGCAAGGGGAATTCATTCTGTGCCTGAATGGCAAGGGCTGCGAAAAGCCCAAAACATAGGGTAAAAAGTTTCCTCATATAGATATTGTATTTGTAGGTCATGTGAGAGAGTATGCAACTTTCGTTTTTACTGCTTGCAAGACACCGCTGTCATCGTAGACAAAGGCCACTATGCTGAGGTTGGCTGTATTCCACGCGGCATCAATGGCTTGACTGTATGTCTGTGTCAGTGTCTCACCCTCCTTTGGGGCACATCCTTCGCCCCAGGTGCCATTGACGGCAGCACGCAACACATGGTTGTGGACATATTCCTTGTTGACGGACCCGCCTGGCATTTTCTGCGATGCTGTGATACCGTCCTCTAACAGCCAAACCTGTATTTTCCCATTGATGCCTGCGCTAAGGGCGGTTTCATTGACGGTAATAATAATCTGGTCATCACTGATGGTTGCGGAAAGGTCCATTTCCAGTGACGATTCTTTCTGTAGTTCCTCCTCAACCTCCTTTGTCCAATCGGTATAGTTGACTGCGCCGTGACGGTCTATGAGCCCCACAGGCTGATATTCCAAGTCCCAATGATAATAGTATTCATCACCCAATTCGGTAGCCAAACCTATGTTATTGCTGTTTCCTTTGAAACCCAGCGGTCCGCTGTGTATGCTTACTGCTATGACATTGTCAGGATAGGCCTCGAGCAGTTGTTCAATGACCTCTGAACCAGTCGGACAGTTGACACACTGCTGACCTGTAAAGTCTTCTAATAGTACTACGCGCTTTGCGGGTTGCATGGGCACGTGTATCAGTCGTTCGCTTTCATCTATATGGTCGCACGCCACAAACATCATCAGTGATGCAATCAGATACAGTGGAAGTATATATTTCTTCATGATGCCTAGAAATTATAGTTGTACGACAAAGTGAAACCCTTGGTGGCTGGCACATAGCGACATACGCCGCCAGCACAGTTGTAGCCGGCACGGGTACGGCCGTAGCCTGCCTGTATGCGATGGCTGCCGATGTTGTAGGTCACAAGTCCCTGATAATAGTGCAGGTCGGTGGTACCGCAGTTCCACATATCGCTCACGGTCACCATCCAGTGCGGTGCCAGTGAGAGCTCGGCCAGTGCGAAAGCCCAGTCGCACTCGTCCTGCTTGGTTGTGAGATATTGCAGTTCCGTACGAAGCCGGGTGTTGCGTGCCAACTGGAACAGAGCATCTGCCACGAAGATGTCTGAATGGATCATGCCGCCATCACCCTCGATGATGGTCTTGTTGTAAAGCTGGTTCATGTACATCAGGTTGAGTTTTATGCCCTTTGTCAAACGGCGGGCTACCTGTATGCTCAAATCCTGATAGTAAGTGTTGGCACCCCATTTCAACCAAGCATCCTGGATGGCGCGGACGTAGGAATAATTCAGTTTCACATTCATGCCATATTTGCCTCCGAGTGCTGTCTTGCGCTTGAAGTTATAGCCCACCTCTGCCTGATAAGCCCACTCTCCGTCTGCCAGTTGGGTGGCGTATGGATAGAGGGCTGCCAGGGCGTAGGTGTGGTCAAGTGTGAATGCTGGCAGGTGATTGATGAACAATGACGTGCCAAGTGCGCTGCGCTTACTGCGGAACGACATGTTCTCGCTGCGCTTGGCCTGTAACAGGATGCTGAGACCTTTCTCTGAATAGGAACCGGAAAACATGGCCACATGTCCCGGGTCGTATGAATAGTGGTTGTCGAACGACGGGTCCTGCGTCTTCTGCGCATATTCTGCCAGAATGCTCCAAGGACCATGGTTCAGGTTCGCACGAACATCCCATGCGTTGACATATTTGGGAAGATTCAGGCGATGGGCAGGGTCAACGAAAATATCCTCGTCTTTCTCGTATTTGTTCACCCATGATGCACCGACGCTCAGGCGTGTGTTGTGTCGTTCCAGACCGGGCATCCATTCCTCAAGCGAAACCTCGGCATCGGCTCCTGACACTAATCCTCCGTCCCATTTCCAATAATGGCGCTGCTTGCCGGAAAGTACTTTTAATATCACTCCCTTGAGGGGTTTCATCTGCAAACGGGCTCCGAGCAGTGAGTTGTCGATACCCAGAGAGCGCTCTTCGTATGTGCGAAGGATGAATCCGGAACCGAACTGCTCGTAAAAAGTACCGAGAGTGAGCTCGTTGTCGCCCAATTTACCTTTCACCCAGAAGTTGGGAACACCCCAGCCTTTGAAGTCGTTCTCAAATCCTGGCAACGGATGCTCGTTATATTCCAGACGGGCTCCGGCATCGACATACTTGCTTTGCAAATGCAAGTCCGCGTAGGTGTTGGTCAGGAAGTCATCTGTCTTTGTGGCTCCTATCTTCTCATCGCTCTGTGGTATGAGAATGTCGCTCTGTACGCTTCCCGATAGGGTTATGCCTTTTTGCTCCTCCTGGGCCGTAGAGGTGATGATGGAGAAGTGCAAAGTGAGAAGTATCAGAAGTATCTTTCTCATGCCGCTTATTTTATCAGTTCACGAACTTCTTCTATCAGCTCACTTTCTTCACCGTCGGTATAGCCGTTGTGCCTGCAGACAATAGTTCCTTTGCCATCGCAGACAATCACAAAAGGAATGGCCTGAATGCCCAAAGCACGTTTGAAATCGCTGTTTGGATCGAACAATACGTCATATTCCCAGCCGTGATTAGATACAAGGGGCTTCACTTTGTTCACGTCCTGTGCTTTGTCGGTGCTGACTGCGATGATTTTCACGCCAGTCTCTTCTCTCCATTCATCATAGACTTCGGCGATAGCATCCAACTCACGGATACAAGGCTTGCACCATGTGGCAAAGAAATCTATGACAATCGGTTTGCCGCCATTGGACAGCGTATCAACGTTGATGGTCTTGCCATCCATGGTCTTGAGAGTCACAGATGGGAGCTGGGCTTTGCCTGGCAGAGAGAAGGCCAGCAACAGGGTAAACAGGAAATAAGATATTTTTCTTTTCATCGTTTCTGACTATGTTTGTAGTTTACAACCCGCAAAGGTACTCTACGTCTGCGAAAAAAAAGAAAAAATCTTATTTTTTTTCATAGAAAATCCCCGAGGCTGACAGTGCAAAACTGTCGTGCCTCGGGGCGAGTCACATCATTTTATTACCTAGTACTATCGAAATGTGATAATAGTAACCATTTTTGGGGCTACTTCAGCATTATCTTTCTGCCGTTCACTATATACAGTCCCTTGCTCGGTTTCAGCACGCGCTGACCGGCGAGATTGTAGTAGACATCCTTATCAGACTTGTTGTTCTCGATTGCCTCGATACCCGTCACGTCGTCATCGCTCAGGATGATCTTTATGTCGGGGCACTTTGCTCTGATCACATCCCAGTCTTCATCCCATCTGCCTGCGCCACGTACGTCGAGCGTCTCTGCATTGGCAGAGAGCTTGGCTGCCAGAAGAGCATAGTCATCGTATGTCTCAGGATGCCAGTCGCCACTCCAGGTATTCTGATAGCTACCCTTGCCAATGACTCCAGTTACCACCACGTCACCCGTCAGCGAGTTGTCAGCCACGGTACGCACGCCCATGCCGTTCACCATCGGACCTTCCACCTTGATATCGTCGATATAGATGGTCTGACCCACATTGTTCAGCGCATCGCCGCCGTCTTCAAAAGGCCATATCTCCAACACGGTATTTCCTGTGTCTGTTATCTTGTCGTTGTCTGGTCCGGCACCGAACTCAAAGGTCAGTATGTTCCAGTCGTTGGTGTTACCCAGCCAGAACAGACGGCCAGTGCTGTAACCGCCATCACCTTCCTTTACGAGTTTCACCAGAACATTATGTGCAACACCCATCTTCATTCTGAGAGTCATGCGGCGCAGACCCTTAAAGTCGACATCGCCCAAGGGGAGGGCAGCATTGCAGTGCTCCTTGTCCCATCCGCCGGGATTAGCCTTCAGTGTCACCTTCAGGCATTTATTACCATCTTCTTCTACGACAGTCGGGTCGGCACGATTCCAAAAACCGCCATCGCTACCTACTTCCTTGTCATCGCCATTCCAGAGCACCACTTGTGCGTTGCATACTGTTGCGGCAAACATGATTGCCAGGAGTAAAACTTTCTTCATATGCGCTTTCTTTTTCGGATTTGTAATTAAGTGATTTCACCGGCAAAAGTAGGCAACCTTCTCTCAGAGTAGATGAAAAAATATTTCATTGACTAATACAAATCGTTCAAAGTAACAATTCTTTGCTACTTTGAACAATTATTGATATAGTGAAACTGTTTACGCCATTCTTCTCTTGGTTATGAGTATAATAGTGGGATTGATTTAATAATATGGCAGATTCAACATAGTAGAAAATATTGCAGGTTTCGAGTGACTTCAATGACAGGTACAGACTTAAGTTTATCCCCAAAGAAAATCCCCGAGGCTGACAGAGGGAAACTGTCTTGCCTCGGGGCGAGTCACGTCTTTTTTTCTACCTATTGATGATGAAACGTGCTTTCTTTTCTGTGTGTCACCTGCCGCGGCTGAGCAGGTCGGCGGTGAGGGTGGGCATGGCGCCGTTCTGTGTGCAGACGAAGGCACTGACGGAGACTGCCAGCTTGTGGGCCTCTGTCATGGGCTTGCCTGCCAGTATTGCGGCGCAGAACGAACCGGTGAACGAGTCGCCGGCTCCTACGGTGTCGGCCACCTCCACCTTGGGTGTGGGCTGGAACGACATTTGACCAGGCATGAACACATACGAGCCATTGGTGCCGCAGGTGAGCACCAGCATGTCAAGGTTGTACTTGCCCAGAATGAGCCAGCACTTGTTCTCTATGTCCAAACCAGGATAGCCGAACATGCGGCCGATGAGCACAAGCTCTTCGTCGTTGATCTTCAGAATGTTGCAGCGGCGCATCGACTCCTGTATTATCTCCTTGGTGTAGAAATTCTGACGCAGGTTGATGTCGAATATCTTCACACAGTCGGCAGGGGTGAGGTCGAGGAACTGGTGGATGGTCTGTCTCGACACCACATTGCGCTGTGCCAGTGATCCGAAGCAGACGGCGCGGCAGTTGCGTGCCACCGCCTCTATCTCGGGTGCGAGGGGGATGTTGTCCCATGCCACGTTCTCCTTGATGTCGTATGTGGGTATTCCCTGCTCGTCGAGCTGCACCTGCACGGTGCCTGTGGGGTAGGGCACTCGGGGCATGAGATACTGAAGGTTGTGCTCCTTGAGTGCATCGATGGTCTCCTCGGCCAGCTTGTCCTCGCCCAGGGCGCTTATTGCCAGGGTGTTGTCACTGCCCAGAAATTGTCCGGCATGGTATGCGAAGTTGGCAGGTGCACCACCCAGTTTCTTACCTTCGGGGAGAACGTCCCACAGGGCCTCGCCCAGGCCTACTACATAGCGTTTTTCTTCCATAGTTTTGGTGTAGTTATTAAGTTAATTGTTATAAGTTATTTCTTTACTCTCATGGTGTAACTGAAGAGGTAGAGTACACCCACTGCCATAACCAGCACAGCACCTATCTGACCGATAGCATCGCTGGCAAAACCCATGAACAGGGGGAATATGGTACCTCCGAAGAGACCCATAATCATCAGTCCGCTCACCTCGTTCTGTTTGTTGGGCATAGATGTGAGTGCCTGTGCGAAACAGATGGAGAAGATGTTGGAGTTGCCGTAGCCCACCAGCGCTATGGCTGCATAGAGCACGGGTTTGGTGGTGCCGAAGAACAGACCGCACATCGAGAGTGCCATCATGCATACGCTGATGATGAAGAAGGTGCGGTTGCTCATCACCCTGAGGAAGAACGAACCGGTGAGGCAACCCACGGTACGGAAGATGAAGTACAGGCTGGTGGCAAACGCAGCATCGTTCAGGCTCATGCCCAGACGCTCCATCAGTATCTTGGGAGCACTGGTGTTGGTACCTACGTCGATACCCACGTGGCACATTATGCCGAGGAAGGAGAAGAGCACGATGGGGGTGCCCAGGAGTTTGAAGCACTCTACGAAAGTGGATGCCTTGCCCTCTCTCTTCTCTTCATGAATGGGCGTTATGGCAAGCAGCAGGGTAGAGAACAGACCTACTACCAGGTATATGGCGAAGAGTACGCGCCAGTTCAGCCCCAGGTTGGGTATGGCGGCCGTGGCTCCCCACATGGCCAGATAGGGTGCCAGGAACGAGGCTATGGCCTTGATGAACTGTCCGAAGGTAAGGGTAGAGGCAAGGTTGCCACCGCCCATCACGGTAGATACCAAGGGGTTGAGAGAGGTCTGCATCAGTGCATTGCCTATGCCCAGCAGTGAGAAGGAGATGAGCATGATGGGGAAACTGTTGCCAAAGAGGGGGATGAACAGTGAGACGGCTGTCACACACAGCGACAGCAGCACTGTCTTTTTCCTGCCAATCTTGTTCATCAGCATGCCCGTGGGCACTGAGAAAATCAGGAACCAGAAGAATACCAGTGAAGGGAAGATATTGGCCACTGAGTCGGTCAGACCCAAATCACTCTTCACGTAATTGGATGCGATACCCACCAAGTCTACGAAGCCCATGCAGAAGAAGCCGAGCATCAGGGGGATAAGCGCCAGTTTGTTTACTTTATTCATAGCAGAGGATCGTTTAATAGTTTATAGAATAGATGGTGGCTTTGCCGCCCTTCACTTTTATGTTGTTGTATGGCTGGGTGGGGAACACCAGGTTGGTGATGGCTGCATGACCGTCGGCATCAAACAACTCGATGCTGGAGTTGTCGATGAACAGTCGCAACTGCTGCACGCTGCCGTAGGTGGGTGCGGTGGTCACTGCCTTGAAGTCGTTGCTGAATTCGCTCTTGCCGCTCTTGGTGCGGTCCATGGCCAGGGTATTGGTCTTGGCATCGTACTTCACCTTCACCTCTTCGCCGGCGGCATTGCTCAGTGTCAGTTCTGCGCTGCCCTTCAGGTCTACCACTATCTCGCAGGTAGAGGTGGGCTTGCTTATCTTCTTGCCCCTCACCTTCAGCATCTCCTTCACGGGGGTCACGCTGCAATAGGTGTTGCCGTTGTATTCATACAGACCCAGGTCGCGTGCTATGCTGTTGGCTGAGCGATACTGCATGGTGGGCACTTGGTTGGCATACTGCCAGTTGCTCATCCATGCCAGTGCTATGTGGCGACCCTCGGGAGCGTTGTCAAAGGTCACTGTGGCGTAGTGGTCCTTGCCGTAGTCCATCCAGCGGGTGTCCTGATGCTCGCAGGTGAAACGGTGGCCGTCAAATTCGCCCACGAAGTACTGTGTGGCAGAACCGCCAAAGGGACCACCGGGGTTGATGTTGCATATCAACATCCATTTCTCCTTGTCGGTGCCCTGCACCTTCATCTTCATCATGTCCGGACACTCCCACACACCGCCATGGCAGCCGTAACCCTTGCCGAAACTGCTCTCATAGGTCCAGTCTTTCATATTGGGAGAGGAGTAGAAGTGCATTTCCTGACCCACTGCCAGCACCAGGTTCCATTTCTGTATGTCGGCATTCCAGAATGCCTTCGGGTCGCGGAAGTCGGGCTCGTGCGATGTCAGTATGGGGTTGTTGGGTGCCTTGGTAAAGGTCTTGCCACCATCGGTGGAGCATGCCATTGACTGCACCTGATTCTGACCTGCCGAGGTGTAGTAGGCTATCACGGTGCCTGCTCCCAGTCCGGAGGTGTTCTGCTTGTCCACCACGCACGAACCGCTGAAGATGGTGCCTATGGCATCGGGCTCTATGGCTATGGGCTGTGCCTGCCAGTGCACCAGGTCGGTAGAGGTGGAGTGGCCCCATGTCATGTTCTCCCACTGCGAACCGTAGGGGTTGTACTGGAAGTACAGGTGGTAGGTGCCGTCCTTGTAGAACATGCCGTTGGGGTCGTTCATCCAGCCGTACAGGGGTGTGTGGTGGTAGGCAGGACGGTATGCCTCGCGGTTGTTGGTGTCGAAGGTGTCACTCTGCTTCATCAGTTGCCAGCAGGTGAAGTCTTTTATGGCACCTGTGGTACGGCGGTCGCCGTGGAAGGTCACATCGAGAGTCACCAGGTCGGCTCCCCAGCGTTTGATGTCGAGTGGCACGTAGTAGTCCACCTTGTCCACCGCCAGTCGCACGTTGAACGTCTGCTTCTGCTCGTTGTTTACTATCACTCTCACGTTGGCAATCTCCTGCTTCTCCTCTACAGGCAGCACCAGATATTGCCCACTCACTTTCAGTGGCAGCATGGCATGGTTGTCGCTCAGCACCTTGGGTGCCGTCTGTGCACTCGCTTGCGATACGCCAAGTAAGATTGCCGCAATGGCCAATATGTGTCTGATCTTCATAAAATATAATGGTTAAAGGTTGAATTTTGATTTAGGTTTTTTCTTGACTCATGATTTCTGTTTGCGCGTATGCTACGCTACACGCAAAGATGAGCATTGCATTCAGAAGAAACCGTTTCAGTTCTTTCATTGCATTTTAATGTTTTGGTTAGTACTTTGTTTGAAACAATATTTTTCTGGTTGCAAAACTATATCTAATAGTAAAGAGAGAATGAAAAAAAACGTTCATAATCATGCATTTTTGTTACAATGAAACATTTTTGCAGCGAATGAACGTTTTTTGCTATTCTTTTCTTATCGTTTCTCTGGTATTGTCACTTGTCTCGGTCATTCTCTCAGTGCGCCTGGTGTGGTGCCATATTCATCGCGGAAGCATTTGTTGAAGTAGGATGGCGATGTGAACCCCGTCTGATAGGCTATTTCGCTTATCGAGAGTGTCGTCTCCGTGAGCATCTTGTGTGCCTTTGCCAGTCGTGCCTTGCGTATGAGGTCCACTGGCGATGTGCCTGTGAGAGCCTTCACCTTGCGGTATAGTTGCACGCGCGAGAGTTGCATCTCCGTACTTATGTCTTCCACACTCAGGTCGGTCTCGTTGATATGTCGTTCTATCACCTCTTTCAACTTGTCCATGAAGGGGTCGTTGTCATCCTTATTGTCGGATGAGGGTGCCGGCATGGGTGCTGTATAGTCGGCGTCTTTCCTTTGCTGCTGCACTTCTGTGACTGCGCTCTCGCTTTCTTTCCGTTGGCTGTCCCACAGGTTTCTCAGATACTGTCGTCCCGTGAGCAGGTTGTCTATTCGTGCCAGCAGCACTTCCTTGGCAAACGGTTTGGTGAGGTATGCATCGGCACCGCACCGGTAGCCTTCTATCTGGTGCTTGTTCAGTGCACGGGCAGTGAGCAGTATCACCGGCACATGACTGGTGAGAATGTCGGTCTTCAGGTGCTGGCAGCACTCCAGTCCGTTCATCACCGGCATCATCACGTCGCTCACTATGATGTCGGGTATCTGTTCGCGAGCCACCTTCAGTCCCTCTTCGCCGTTGGCTGCCTCTATCACTGTGTAGTGGGCTTGCAGTATGGTGCGCAGGTACTGGCGCAGGTCGGCATTGTCGTCTATGATGAGCACTGTGGTCTGTTCTATGTCGCCCTCCTGCCTTTGTTCTTCGTCAGTGGTGTTGGATGTTGTTGTTATCTCTGTCATCTGCCGTTGAGGGTCTTCAGTGTCAGACCATATATCCTTGCCCACCTGCACGTCCAGCATCTTGTTGATTATCGCTGTCAGGTTGTGGGTGTTCTTTCTCAGTATCTCAAACAGTCGTCGGCTTTCGGGCTGTGCGTTATTTATGTCCGTACCTGTGGCGAGTTCCTCCAGGGGACCTTCGATGAGTGTGAGAGGCGTGCGCAGTTCATGACTCACGCGAGTGTAGAAGTCCAGGCGTTCGCGCTCCATCCCGCGTCGTTCCTCTGCCATTCGTGCTTTCTGCACTTGGTAGAAGTATGTTATGGCTATGAGCAGCAGCAGCAGCAGTATCACTGCCACGGCGAGAATGATGAATATGCGTTGCGAGGACATGCGCTCCAGGTATTCGCTGGCTTTCTCGTGCAGGCGTTGCAGGTTTTTCGATTCTCTCACCACCTCTTCACTCTCCATGAGCAGCACGTCGGCTTTGTTGGAGGTCACTATGGCAGAGGAGAGTGCCGTCTCCTTCTCAAATTTCCTGCCGTGCAGTATGTCGTCTGCCACCTCCAGCAGTTTCTCGCCGCTTGTGGGATAGATGAACGTGGCATCGAGCAGCGAGTCGCGCACCTGTGCTATGCCACCGTTGTCGCCAGGCAGTCCGTCTACTCCGCAGAAGAGTGGCAACTCGCGGTTTTGTTCCTCGAATGCCTGTCGTGCACCCATGGCAGTACGGTCGTTCATGCCAAACACCATGTCTATCTGTTCCTGGGGGTGTGTCTTCAGCCATTCTTTCACCATGGCGTATGCCGTCTCCTTGGTCCAGTCGCCCTGCAGCGTTGCCACTATGTCTATGCCCTCATGTCGCTTCACGGCATCGCGGAAACCATTGTGGCGGTCGATGGCAGGCGACGACCCTTTCAGACCGGTCACCACCATCACCTTGCCCTGTCCTCCCAGTCGCTGGCATACGTATTCGCCCATGGTATGTCCCATCTGGTAGTTGTCGGCTCCCACGTATGCGGTATATTTGTGCGAGTTGGTCTTGCGCTCAAACACTATCACGGGTATGCCCTTGTCGTAGGCGCGGTCTATGGCGGGTGTCACCTCCGACATCTGGTTGGGTGCCACGATGAGCAGGTCTATCCCGCTTTCCACCAGACTGTCTATCTGTTGTATCTGCTGTTCGGAGTTGTCTTTGGCATTGGCAAAGCGCAGTTCTATGTCGTCGTGAAAGAATGCCGCTGTTATCAGTTCCTGGTTCTGTTTGTCGCGCCATATATCATCCGAGCACTGTGATACGCCTACAGCATATTTCTTCTGGTTGCTTTGGCAGGCGCAGAGTGTGAGAAGTGCGAGGATAAATGTGATATTGCGTGTCTTCATGGTACTATGTCTCTCTTGGTGTTGTCGCAGTATGTCACATTATATATATTGACGGCATTGCCGCCCTGGTTGCGCCTGCCTTGCGAGGTTACTATCACCTTGCTGCCGTCTGCCGACACATCCAGTCCTACGGGGTACGAGTCGCAGCGTATCTGTGCCACCTTCGTCAGTGTGCGTGTGTCCACCACATGCACCTCCGAGGATGAGTTGCAGGCAGCGAAGATATACCGTCCGTCTGCCGTCATCTCTATGGTGCGTGTGCCTGTACCTATCTGACATTCCTGCCAGCCTTGCACCTGTGCCTTGTGGTTGTGTGCCTGGCGGGCAGCATCCAGAAACTTCTCCAGACGTATACGCTGCACATATCCGGCGGCATTGATGCTCAGATACAGCCAGCCATCGCGTATCACCAGGTGGCGCACGTTGGGACGCATGCCCTGCACGCGTCCTAAGTACTTCATCTCGTGCATGTCGAATACTGCTATGCCTCCGTTCTGCCCCATGCATCCCACCAGCAGGTAGTGGTCGTCGGGTGTGAACACCGTGCCGCGCAGGCAGTAGCCGCTCTCGTTGTCGCGGTCTATCTGTTTGGTCAGGCTGAAGTTGAGTGGCAGCACATAGTCCACCACTAATACCCTCTCGTGGTGCCACTGGTGTGGGTCGTCGCTGTCTATGCGTATCAGTCCTACGGTGTTGTTGCCCCAGTGTGTCACTGCCATGTACTTGCCGTCGTGCGATGCAGCCACCATCTTGGGCAGCGGACCGGTTTCCATCAGCAGCACTATCTCATCGGTGCGCGTGTCTATCACTGCCAGTGCCGAGGGGTCTTGGGCATTGATGTCGTAGGTGCGCCTGTAGTAGGGCACCCAGAAATACCTGCCTGCGTGTGAGAAACAGCCTTCCACCGGTTTGCCGGCGAAGGTGTTCAGGTCTTTAGTGTAGTGGGTGAAGGGGTAGAGGTGCGAGGGAGTGCTCCACAGCGAGTCTTTCGAGGGGTCGCAGTGGTGGTTGATGGTCTTCAGTTTCCTGTTCGTCACCATCTCGTATACCACTGTGCGACAGCCTTCCAGTGAGTTGATGTAGTATTTCTTGCCAGAGGGGTGTATGTTGGCAGACTTGGGCGAGTCTATGTCGGTGTCTCTGTTCTCTGCCGGTCCGCCACTGTAGTTTTGCAGTTTCGCACCGAGTGTGATGGTCAGTGCCCCGTCGCTGCTTGTAGCACTCTGCCCCACCACAGAGTGGTGCAGGGGCGGTTGAGCCACGGCAAGGGTAGCACACAGCCAGCACATCAACGGTAATAATGACCTTATTATTATGTTGGTCGTAGTTCTATTCATTTATAGCGTAGTAGTTTCTTTTCAAGTTTAGGTGTAGTCCACTTCAATATGCCTCACGGTATTTGTTTTCGTCGTGGTCGTCCATCATGCTCAGGTATGAACGGTATCTCGATTCCGATATCCTTCCTTCCGTCACCGCCTGCAGCACGGCGCATCCCGGTTCGTGGGTGTGTGTGCAGTTGTTGAAACGGCAGTGCTCAGACTCTCTGAAAATTTCTCTAAAGTAGGAGCAGATTTCCTCTGGCTTCATGTCGAAACTGCCAAATCCCTTTATCCCCGGCGTGTCTATCACCCATCCTCCTTCGGGCAGTGGCAGCATCTGACTGTGGGTGGTGGTGTGTGTGCCTGTGTGGTGGGCTGCCGATATCTCCGCCGTACGCAGTGCCGCATGTGGCAGTATGCGGTTGAGTAGTGTCGACTTGCCCACTCCGCTATTGCCGCTGAAGAGGGTGATGCGGTCCTTCAGCATCTCTTGCAGGGCTGTCATACCTTCTCCGGTGAGTGCCGACAGGGCTATGCACCTGTAGTCGAGTGCCGTATACAGGCTGATGAGGTGCTCCTGCAACGAGTGGTCTGCGGGAGCGAGCAGGTCCACCTTGTTGAATACCAGTACTACGGGTATGCTGTATGCCTCGGCGGTGGCGAGGAAACGGTCTATGAAGGTGGTGGATGTCTCTGGCTCTCTGACGGTTACCACCAGACATGCCTGGTCCACGTTGGCAGCAATGATATGGCTCTGCTTCGACAGGTTGGATGAACGCCGGATGATATAGTTTCTGCGCTTCTCTATGGCGGTGATGAGAGCGGTGCCCTCGGCATTGGCCACTATCGTCACACGGTCGCCCACAGCCACGGGGTTGGTGCTGCGTATGCCTTGCAACCTGAATTTGCCCTTGATCTTGCTCTCTATCTGCTGCCCTTCGTCGGTGAGCACAGTATACCAACTGCCGGTATTCTTTATCACTATGCCTTGCATGGGCAGCCGGTCATACGGTCATTATCTCCTTGTTCTTGGCTGTCAGGATGTCGTCTATCTTCTTTATGAACTTGTCGTGCAATTTCTGCAGGTCGTTCTCGGCATCCTTCTCATTGTCCTCGGAGAGTCCGTCCTTGATAGCCTTTTTCAGTTTCTCTTTTATGTCGCTACGCACGTTGCGTACCTCCACCTTAGCCTTTTCGCCTATCTTGTTGCACTGCTTTGCCAGTTCCTTACGGCGCTCCTCGGTGGGTTGGGGTATGCCCAGGCGTATCACCTCGCCGTTGTTTTCCGGAGTGATACCCACATCGCTGTCCATTATGGCTTTCTCTATGGGTCTGATCATCTTCTTGTCCCAGGGGCGGATGGCTATGGTGCGAGGGTCGGGTGTAGACACGTTTGCCACTTGGTTGAGCGGCACCATCTGTCCGTAACTCTCCACTTTCACACCGCTTATTATAGCCACGTTGGCGCGTCCGGCGCGTATACGTGCCAGTTGGTCGTCCAGAAACATGGCAGCCATTTCCATGCGCTCCTCAGCATCGTTGAGGGTTGCTTTAACGTCTATCATATTTTATAGGTTTTAGTTGCTTGATGATGCAAAAATAGTAAAAAACTCAATAATATGCAATCATAGCAGAAAAAAATGTTGGTATTTGCTCTCGATACAAAAAAATGGAGTATTTTTGCAGCAGATACACATTAACCTTATTATCAGATTATGACACACCTTCGTATATTCCTCATCACTGTGGCAATGGCATTCACATTCTCGGTTCACGCCGATGGTTTCGACAATCTGGTGGTGGAGCAGACTGACAATACCCAGAATAGCGTCCCTCTCTCCGATTTTGACCAGATACGCTTCACCGGCGGCTGGATGGTGCTGTACAAGAGCGGCATGACCCAGTCGCAGTATCGTCTGCAGAACCTAAGAAAGATGTTCTTTCAGGCAGACACATCGGGTATCGATGCTATAGTGGCTGCGGGTGGCACTTTCGATGTGTACACCGCCGCCGGCTCTCTGGTGCTGAGGGGTGCCGACAGCATCAACGCGCTGCCTGCCGGTGTGTATGTGGTGCGCAGCGGTCAGCGTGCCATCAAGGTGGTGAGGAAATAGTGCTCACTGTGAGGGGTGGTGCTCACACCAGTCCCAGTTCCCTTCCTACTTTATTCGTCAGTTCTGCCAACTCGTCTATGGTGAGTTGTTCGGGGCGGCGTGTCATCATCTCGTCTGCCAGAAGTGAGGCACTCATGGGTTGGGCGGTGAAGAGAGGTCTCAGACTCACTCTCAGCATCTTACGCCTCTGGTTGAAGGCTGTCTTCACCACCCGGCGAAACAGTTGCCAGTCGCAGCCCAGGGTGTCGCGCCCGTTGCGTGTCATTCGTATCACAGCGCTCTTCACCTTGGGTGGCGGTGAAAACACGTTTTCGTCTACGGTAAACAGGTACTCCACATCGTACCATGCCTGTATCATCACACTCAGTATGCCGTATGCCTTGGTGCCGGGTGCCGAGGCTATGCGCTGTGCCACCTCGCGCTGTATCATGCCCGTGCAGCAGGGTATGTAGTCCTTGTATTCCAGCATCTTGAAGAATATCTGCGAGGATATGTCGTAAGGGTAGTTGCCAGTGAGCACGAAGGGTCTGCCGTCGAAGAGGGTGGAGAGGTCCATCCTGAGGAAGTCGCCGGAGATGATACGGTCGGTGAGGGTGGGGTAGTGGTGCTGCAACCACGCCACCGATTCGCTGTCTATCTCTACCACACGCAGTTCGCGCTCCTTGGTCATGAGATACTGGGTGAGCACACCCATGCCTGGACCCACCTCCAGCACGGGTATCTGCCCACAGGCATCCACCGTGTCGGCTATTCGTCGTGCTATATCCAGGTCGGTCAGGAAGTGCTGACCAAGGTTCTTTTTGGGCTTTACTGTACGCATGGTAACATGGTTTTCGGAAAATGTGGGGCTAAGTTACTCATTTCTTCCCGCACGTACAAACAATCATATGCCTTTTCTTAGTGAAGACACAAAAAAACGGCGCCTCCTGCTCAGGGCAGAAGCCGCCATTCTGTATATATAGTCTAATTTTCAATGTTGTATCTCTGTATATGTCCGAATCTCGAAGTTATTTCTTCTCGATAGTATTCTCGAACAACACGGCCGAGGCTACCATGGCAGCACTCAGAGCCACTATCAGTGTTATACTCATAATGTTATCCTTTCCTTTTTTTAAGTTCAACAATCTTTTTAAGTGTGCCTCACGGCATGACAATCTTTTTACCTTTTTTACCTTGTTATCCTGTCATCCTTTGTCATCCTGTGCCCTTTCAGGCTCAATCTTTCACCTTGTCAAAAACTTCTACCTATTGTCGTTCCGTTTCTCTCAAACGGTATGTCTTTTTACCTTTCGTATCTTGTTACTGTCGCCAGTTTTTATATCTCAATATCCTTTTCCCAATTTTCCTTGTGTCGACTTTTCGTATATCTTTCTTCTATGCTTTCTCTTCTTCACCGCCTCTCGCGGATGGTATAAAATCACCTGCGCTGTGGTGTCTTTGTTTCCTTTTGACGGTGCAAAGGTATGGCGAGTTTTTGCTTCCCACAAACTTTTCAACCCCTTTTGCCCTCTTTTGCCCTCATTTTTGACATACATCAAAATCATGCTGTGTACGCACACAACACCTATACCTTATTATAATAATATAAAGAACGGCGGTCAAAAAACTACGTGAAATATGTTCCAATTGAAATAAAAAAGCCTTTTATTATGCTGTTTTCCCTCACTTTTCTATAATTTTGCACATCCCAAACCGAAAAAATGCCTACAAACAACAAAACCGAGGGGCTGCTTGCACTCATACGCGAAGGTAAACCTATGAGTGGCGGCATGCAACTGCATCTCATCATGCAGTTGAGCATACCTGCCATCCTGGCTCAGGTCACCAATGTGATGATGTTTTTCATCGACCAGGCCATGGTGGGTTCGTTGGGTGCCGAGGCATCTGCCTCCATCGGTTTGGTGGAGTCTACCACCTGGCTCTTCGGTGGCTTGGCAAGTGCTGCCAGCATGGGTTTCTCAGTTCAGGTGGCGCATTTCATCGGTGCCAACGACTTCGTCAAGGCACGTCAGGTGGTGCGCCACGGACTGATATGCACCTCCGTACTGGCACTGGCACTCATGGCTGTGGCTGCCATCATATCGCCACATCTGCCATATTGGTTGGGTGGAGGTAGTGACATAGCCTCCGACGCATCGTCCTATTTCCTCATCTTTGCACTTGCAGCCCCTTTCTTCCAGTTGAACAGTCTGGCATCGTCCGTGCTCAAGTGCGAGGGCAGGATGCGGGTGGCGAGTGTGCTCAGCGTGGTGCTGTGCGTGCTCGATGTCATATTCAATTTCTTCTTTATCTTCCCTTCCCGCCATGTCACCCTCCTGGGCGTGGAGGTATGGGTGCCGGGAGCAGGACTGGGTGTGACGGGCGCCGCCATAGGCACCTCCCTGGCTTTCCTGGTGGTGTCTCTGCTGCAGTCCACCTTCGCCTTCGTGCGCAGCAAGATCCTGTCCATCACTCACTTCCGTGAATCCTTCCGCTGGATAGGCAGTTACCTGTCAAACGCCTTGCGCATAGGTGCTCCCATGGCACTGCAGTCCTTTCTTATGAGTACGGCACAGATTATCAGCACCATGATAGTGGCTCCTCTTGGCAATTTCGCCATAGCAGCCAACACCTTCGCCATAACTGCAGAGAGCCTGTGTTACATGCCCGGCTATGGAATAGGCGAGGCCGCTACCACCCTCGTGGGACAGAGTGTGGGGGCGGGCAGACGCGAACTGTGCAGCCGTTTCGCCCGACTCTCCGTCTTCTCGGGCATGGTGGTGATGGCTCTCATGGGTGTGGTGATGTATCTCTTCTCTTATGAGATGATGGCTCTCATGACACCGGTAGAGGAGATCCGCCTGTTGGGCAGCAACTGCCTGCGTATAGAGGCGTTTGCTGAGCCTATGTTTGCAGCCTCTATCGTCACCTACAGCGTATGCGTGGGTGCAGGCGACACCCTCAGACCCTCGCTCATCAACCTGGGCAGCATGTGGCTGGTGCGACTCTCGCTGGCTTACGTCCTCGCCTCTACTTACGGACTGCAGGGCGTGTGGTTTGCCATGGCGGTAGAGTTGACCATACGCGGCTCGCTCTTCCTCATACGTCTGATGCGCGGCAAGTGGATGTACTCGCTGAAAGGCTGATGCATCCGTCCTCTTTTTTTTGACGCACGTCAACAAAACCCCTGCACCCCGACTAAAAAGGCGCAAACTCTTTGCCAGTTTACCGGGCAGCACTAACTTTGCACCCGCAATAAGGAAGAAAACAGGATAAGACGAAATAAAGAATATTTCAGGATAATAACAAAAAAGAAAGGAAATTATTATGGCAATAATCATGATTGTAGTTGCCCTCGTGGCAATAGATGTTTTGCAGGCTAAACATGTGTTGAAACAAGTGAAGCAGAAGTGCTAAACATCTGATTTTCAGTCCGTCGGCTTCTCTGTCGATGGATATTGGAACAGGATAAGAGAAAGTGCGAAAAATATGAAGCGACTGTCGCTCTCTGTCAGGAGGACGCCAGTCGCTTCTTCTTTTTATGCTTTTGCCCCTTCGGGGGGTAACCTCTGGTCAACTGAAGATGATGGTCTTGTTCTTGTAGGTCAGTATCTTACGCTGTATGTGTTTGGACACTGCACGCGAGAGCACTATCTTCTCCAGGTCCTTGCCCTTGAGTACGAGACTGTCGGGCGAGTCCTTGTGGGTGATCCTTGCCACGTCTTGCTCTATGATGGGTCCGGCATCCAGTTCGGCTGTCACATAGTGGCTTGTGGCACCAATGATTTTCACACCGCGCTCGTATGCCTGGTGATAGGGCTTGGCGCCGATAAAGGCGGGCAGAAACGAGTGGTGGATGTTGATGATATGGTGCGGATAGGCTGCTATCATCTCGTCGCTGATTATCTGCATATACCTCGCCAGCACTATAAACGATATGTCTTCCTTCTTCAGCAGTTCCATCTCGGCTGCCTCTACCTCTGCTTTGTTGGAATGGTCTTTGTTGATGCTCCACACGTAGTAGGGTATGCCAAACTGGTCTGCCACGTAGCGCAGGTCCTCGTGGTTGGACACTATGCAGGGTATGTCGCAGTTAAATTCTCCCGCCTTCCAGCGTGCCAGCAGGTCGTACAGGCAGTGGCTCATCTTGCTCACGAAGATTGCCATTCTGGGGCGCTTGTCGCTGTAGTACAGGCTGAATTTCATCTCATAGCGTTTCGAGTACAGTGTGTTGATGTAGTCGTACAATTTGTCGCGTGGTATGAGGAAACCGTCCAACTCCCATTCCAGGCGCATGAAGAACATGCCGTCTATCTTGTCCACGTACTGGTCCAGGTAAACGATGTTGCCCTTGTTGTCGGTGATGAATTTTGTCACTTCTGAGATGATGCCCTGTTGGTCGGGACAGTGCAGTAGCAGTATGGCTGTGGTGTATGGTGAACTCATTTTCTCCTTTTTTCTTGTTCTCATTCAAATCAGTCTGCGAAATTACATCTTTTTTTATAAATATGCTTGAAAATCCAAAGTTATTTGCCAATATTTGTCTTTTCCTCCGTCTTTCGGTATCGCCCAGCACCGCGTTCTTGGGGCACACTTCCAGGGTGCATGTGGTATAACATGTCCATGCCGGGGGTACTCCGCTGCGCACCCTCGGTTATGGAGCGGTGACGCTTTCAGCGTCATTGTATGACATGATAAAATAGGTTCCGACGACATTATTTGATGCACGCAAGATGCGTGCGCTCCTACAATATGCCCCTTCATCTTTTTTATAATTTTGACCTTCGGTCTACCTCCTTCGCACCTCAGCCAATTGTGAGCACGCTCACATGGCATTCGGTTTGGCGTCGGTTGAGCGCAGCCCCACAAAGAAAACACAAAAAAAATCGGCAGCCAGTGTGCACACTGCTGCCGATCTTTTTAGTATCATGAGGCTGG
>CAMHPC010000040.1 GCA_946186945.1 uncultured Prevotella sp. | reverse complement strand
ATGTGCAACTTTTTAAGCATAAATATTTTACGAATTTAATTCATCCAACAGGTTTTTGTAGAGAAAATGCTTTTTTCTCTTCCAGAGGCAGTTTCTGACAAGGAAATCCGTGCTGACTTCGATGCTCCAGTCATTTCCTCCAATGGTGGGTTGCTACTTGTTTACGCTATGAAGAAGACCCTTGCCTGGAAAGTTGCTGACGCCACAAAACAATAAATGCTAAAAGCAGCATGGTCTTATGACCATCAAACCTTTAGCAATTATCTTAGGTACGCCTGAAAGGACTCGAACCTTCACGTCCTGAGACACTAGATCCTAAGTCTAGCGCGTCTACCAATTCCGCCACAAGCGCATGTAAAGTGGGGCAAAGGTAAGGGTAAAATCTTAAATAACCAAAATTTTTTTTTGAGTTTTGTTTTTTTTCTCTATCTTCGCACCAAACTAACCACTCAAATTCATGATATACAAAGGAAAGCAGAAATGCAAGACACTGAAGAGTATCCGCCGCAAGATAGCCGATGCCAATGAGATAGTGTACGAGCCCAAGGAGTGTACGCACGAGGGCGACTGCGCCGGTACCTGTCCTGCCTGCGAGGCAGAGGTGAAGTATCTGGAGCGCCAACTCAGCCTGCGCCGTATGGCAGGCAAGGCAGTGGCTATAGTGGGTTTGTCGCTGGGTCTGACCGCCATGTCCGGTTGCAAGTCTCGCCCGGTGGATGGTTCGGAGTCCTGCCAGCAGCAGAGAGACTCTTCAGAGACAGAGGTATGGATGGGCGAAGTGGTTGCCGACACCATCGAGACATCGCGCAACCTGGTAGACCCTTCCGGATATGCAGAGATGCCTGAGGAAGAGGACCAGCAAACCACCGGGCCTCAGGAGAAGAAAGAATAACACCAACAATTACTACTATGGAGATATATCAAGGTAAACGAACGTGCAAAACGTTGAAGAGCATCCGCCGCAAGATAGCCGATGCCAATGAGATAGTGTACGAGCCCAAGGAGTGTACGCACGAGGGCGACTGCGCCGGTACCTGTCCTGCCTGTGAGGCAGAGGTGAAGTATCTAGAGCGCCAACTCAGTCTGCGCCGCAGAGCCGGCAAGGCAGTGGCTATAGTAGGCTTGTCGCTGGGTCTGGCTGCCATGAGCAGTTGTGGCACCACCAAGACAGTGGGTAAGGCTATGCCTGCACCCGACACGGGTCTGGTGCCCAATCCCGACACCACCCAGACCGAACCCCTGCTGATGGGCTTGCCCCCTGCACCACCCGAGTTGGTGGACGGTCCGGGCAATATGAAGTTGGAGGGCGACGTGCCCTATACCCCACCCCAGTCCGAGAACTCCCCCGAGGTGGACAACGGCAGCAAGGTGAACAGCGGCACACCTACCACCAGCACCTCCGGCAAGAAGAGCACCTCTGGCAAGAAAAAGAGCAAGAAAAAGAAGAAGTAAACTACATGCAGGTATGCGCGGCGACTAATTCAGGAGTTGTCGCGCATATTCTATTATGGTGTCGCGTCCCTTGAGGGCATCGCTCTCCGTCATCTGCACATTATGGTCGGGCTCTATACCCTGTTCGGTGCTCACCCCGTTGCGGTCGTACATCGGACAGGCGGAGAAGCGCACCAGCCACCCGCAAGGCAGTTCGCTATTGAGCGGCATGCCTGCCCCACCGCCGGTGTGGTCACCCACCACCGTCACCCCAGGCAGACATTTCATGTACTTCACAAACTCATTGGCGGCACTGAACACCGAGCGGTTGGTGAGCACCACCACCGGTTTCTGCCACCTCACCCCCTGTGCCGGTTTCAGTCTCTGCTCCTCCATCTTCGAGAAGTCATTGTGTCCGGGTCCTGTCTTGTGCTGCATATACCCCACGAGCACCTCCTCATTGGTGAAGCGTGCTGCCAGCACCTCCGCCATAGTGAGCATGCCGCCGGTATTATTGCGTATGTCGAGTATAAGTCCGTTGCACGGAGCCAGGTAGGAGAGTATCTCGTCCAGATTGCCCGCACCTATGGCTGATGAGAAGTCACCGTAATACATATACCCCACATTATCATCGAGTATGCGGTAGCGTATGGAGGAGGAGATTTTATAGTCGCTGCCCAGATATTCGCGTTGTATGTTCTCGCTGAAGTTGGAGGGATAGTCTTCGTGCCACGACCAGTTGCGTCCGTAGTCGAACGACGTGGAGAGGTTGACGTGTCCGTCGCGCAGTTCACCTATCATGCGTGTGAGCACCTCGAAGAGTTGGGTGGTTGTCATCTGGTCGTTTATCATCGGTGCATAGCGTTGGTGCACCTCATCCCAGTCCACGCCAAACTCCTGTTTCTTATAGTCGAAGAAGCAGTAGTGCTCGTCGAAGATGTGCCACAGGGCTTCGAAATTGCCCCGCGGGTCGTCGTTCCACTCATCCTCGTCCACACAGGCGGTGAACGTCAGAGCCAGGAGTGCCGACAAGAGTATTACGGATAGTCTTTTCATCTTGGTATGATATCTGATAATTGAAAGTGCCGTATCATTCCCACCATTATAGCACCGGCGTAGTTGTGCTGTTTGATATTATTGACTTCAGCCTGTTTGATATCCAACTGAAAGCCCAATCTGAGCGTGTGTCTGCCCCACGACACGTCTGCCGACACCAACTGTCGGATGCTGAAGGCATTGAAGGGGTGTGTCACTACTACGTTGTGTTCGTAGTTGCCGCGGTTGAATATCTCGTAGTACGACTGTCCGTAGTTGGGTGCGAACATCACTCCTATGAGTGGCGTCTCCACCTGGTATCTGAGCATGAACGGTCTTTTCCAGAGGTGGGTGTGCCAACTGAGTATGGCAGAAGGTGCTATGTTTATACCCAGGTGCATCTGCACGGGATTGTTCTGATTGCGCAGGCTGTAACCCACGCCCACGTATGCCTGTGCCATGCCACCCACCTGCAGTTGCAGTCTGTCTGCCATCCAATGCCACGAGTAGTGTCGTGCATAGCCGAAGTTGTAGAGTGCGTCTATCATGGAACCATCGCCGCTGCGTGATTTGCCATAGTCTATAGTGGCCACCGACTGCAGCATCCTCGACCACCTGTTGCCCACCGTGCGCCGTTCGTTCTGATTGATGAAGCGCACTTCCAAGCCCGAATATTTCTCATGACTGAGATAGGTGTCGAGCATCTGCGCCGTGCCCACACCTATAGCATTCATAGTCTGCTTGGTGTAGTTGCGAGTGAGCGTGTCGGTCACATACTCCTGTTGGGCTTGGACCGTAGCCGCCACAGAAAGCAGCATGGCAGCAATGATATATCTACAAGTCATAGTCGGTGAAGAGGTTTAACTGTCCATTTATTTCATCTATCACCTGTTGCTGACTCTTGCCTGCATCGGGGTCGAGGTTCTCCTCCTCTTCCTCTGTCTCTACTTCCTCGTCCTTCTCCTCGGGCCATCGCGTGGGTTCCAGTTCCTCTATGCTTTCCACCTGCCATGTGCTGAGTCGCTTGCCCTTGGCCTTGAAACTCTTCACGGCTATGAACTGCTCGGCATCTATCTCCTGTGAGCCACGCACGGCATCGTCGCCGCCGAAGGTGACGAGTATGCGCGGATACACCTGGTCGGAGAGCAGTATCATCTTCGACTCGGGGTTGTCGCCCAGGAAGTTCTGATGTCTCTTGGTGGCATCCATAGTGAAGCGTTTGAGGTACGGGTACCCCTGTTGGTCGGCATCATAGAGTGCTGCTGTCCACACCTTGCTCGCATCGTATTTCTCTATGCGCAGTATATTCTCTTCGTAGTGGTTGTTGGTGTCGAACGATGAGAGGTAGAACTCGCCGTTGCTCAGCACCACGAGTATAGAGTCCGACTCGTTGAATTCTCCCAGCAGTGTGCCGTGGTCGTCGTAGTTCAGGCGGTTCACGTCGGGGTCGTACCACACCTTTCTGCCACCCAGCGTAGAGTGTCCGTGGCTCTTCAGTCCGATGCGGTGCACGGGATATTTCGTGAGCAGGTTGCCCTTCGATGCCCTGCCTTTGATGATAATCTCGGAGAAGTCTTTCTCTAAGAATATCTTTTTGAGTTTGGGATTGGGGTCGAGTGTCACCTTTATCACCTCCGCCTCGCCATTGGGGTTGGCGGTGAAGTATACCACCCTGGAGCCTGCGGTGCCCTGTGTGAGGTCGTACTCCTTATCGCGTGTGAGCGAAGTCACGTTAAATCGTTTTATGAAGTAACTGCCCTTCTTGCCGTCGCGGTACACCGCGTTATAGATGGTACGCTGGTCGTTTTTCTTAAACACCTGCACGTGCATCACGTTCTTACCCACGAACACTTTTTCTGCCACACGTATCACCTTGTACTTGCCGTCGCGGTAGAAGATGATGATATCGTCTATGTCGGAGCAGTTGCACACAAATTCGTCCTTCTTAAGTCCGGTGCCCAGGAAGCCGTCGTTACGGTTGATATACAGTTTCTCGTTAGCCTCCACCACCTTGGCAGCGATGATTGTGTCGAAGTTCTTTATCTCGGTGAGGCGTGGGTGCTGTGCCCCATATTTCTCTTTCACCTTCTCGTACCAGTCTATAGTGACCTGTGTGAGGTTTGCCAGGTCGTGCTCTATCTGGTCTATCTCTGCCTTGATGCGTGCCATGAGTTCATCGGCACGGTCCTTGTTGAACTTGAGTATGCGCTGCATCTTTATCTCCATGAGGCGGAGTATGTCATCCTTGGTCACCTCGCGTATCATCTGTGGGTAGAAGGGAGTGAGGCGTTCGTCTATATACTCGCATGCAGCGTCCATGGTAGGAGCGTTTTCGAAGGGTTTGCCCTTGTATATGCGTTCTTCTATGAAGATTTTCTCGAGCGATGCGAAGTGCAGTTGCTCCAGCAGTTCGCCGCGGCGTATCTCCAGTTCGCGGCGTATGAGGTTGCGTGTCTGGTCTGCCGAGTGTTTCAGCACGTCGCTCACGCTGAGGAACTGTGGTTTCTGGTCTTTGATGACGCAGCAGTTGGGCGAGAGGTTCACCTCGCAGTCGGTGAAGGCATATAGGGCATCTATGGTCTTGTCGGACGACACGCTGGGCGCCAGGTGCACCAGTATCTCCACGTTGGCAGCGGTGAGGTCCTCCACCTTTCTGGCTTTGATTTTTCCTTTCTCTATGGCGCGTGTGATACTCTCGATGAGTGTCTCTGAGGTCTTTGAGAATGGTATCTCGCGTATGACGAGAGTCTTATTGTCCAGTTTTTCTATCTTTGCCCTCACCTTGAGCGTGCCCCCTCGCTGTCCGTCGTTGTATTTCGACACGTCTATGCTGCCTCCCGTAGGGAAGTCGGGATAGAGTTGGAAGGGTTCATCGCGCAGGTAACTCACTGCCGCATCGCACAGTTCGCAGAAGTTGTGTGGCAGTATCTTCGATGAGAGTCCCACGGCAATGCCCTCCACGCCCTGCGCCAGCAGCAGTGGGAATTTCACGGGCAGGGTGATGGGTTCTTTGTTGCGTCCGTCGTAGGAGAGCTGCCACTCGGTAGTCTTGGGATTGAACACCACGTCGAGAGCGAATTTCGAGAGTCTGGCCTCTATGTATCGTGGTGCGGCAGCCGGCGAGCCAGTGAGTATATTGCCCCAGTTGCCCTGTGTGTCGATGAGCAGGTCTTTCTGTCCCATCTGCACCAGTGCGTCGCCGATGGAGGCATCGCCGTGAGGGTGAAACTGCATGGTGTGTCCCACGATGTTAGCCACTTTGTTGTACCTGCCGTCGTCCATGCGCTTCATGGAGTGCAGTATACGTCGCTGCACGGGTTTCAGTCCGTCCTCTATATATGGCACGGCGCGTTCCAGTATCACGTACGAGGCATAGTCCAGAAACCAGTTCTGGTACATGCCGCTGAGGTGGTGTACTGCCGATGCGTCGAAGCGGTTGGTTCTCTGTTCGTTCATAGTATCAGGCTATTTGGTGGTGAGCGATGCCACTACCTGCTGTTCGGTGTCTCCTCCCAGTGTGGGTTCCTGCTGCTCACTGTATATGTATGTCAGTTCGTATCTTCTGCTGCCCTTGTATATGGTGCGATATATCTGGTGATACATCTCGCCTCCGCTCACGGTGATAGTCCACCCCTCATCGTCGGACTGCTGTTCCACCTTTGTGCCTGTGTCCTGTGCCAGTTGGGTGGCCAGTTCCTTCAGTTCGCCCTCCTTCTCGGCGGCAGTAAATGCCTTGCCGCCATAGTTTTCCGAACAGAACACGCTCATCATGTTCATCACGTCGTCGCCTCCCAGGGCGTAGTTGGCCCCTTCTGCCATTGGCGGGCGGTCGGTGCACCGCATCTGTTCGGGCACCTTCACCTGGTATCCGTATCTCACATTCACATACTCGGTCAGGTGTGCTGTGGCGGTATCGGCAGACGCCGTATCTGTGCCCAGTGTGTCTGCCACCGTGGTGGTGTCGGCACCTATGCTGTCTGTAGTTGCCGCCGGTGAATTGTTCTGTGCCGGTTTGTTATCGCACGATGTGGCAGTGAGCATCAGCATGCCCATAGCAATGAAAAAAAATAGTGTTTTTCTCATGTCAGAAACTTTTTATCCATGCAAAATTACAAAGAATGGTTGAGAAAAAGAGTTATTTCGGAGAAAACATGTAAATTTGCAGCCGAAAATAATTATTTTTATTACTATATGGCACAAGAAGATGTATTCAAGAAGATTGTGAGCCATTGCAAAGAGTATGGCTTCGTCTTTCCCAGCAGCGAGATATACGACGGTCTGGCTGCAGTGTATGACTATGCCCAAAACGGTGTAGAACTGAAGAACAACATAAAGCAGTACTGGTGGCAGTCTATGGTCCTGCTGCACGAGAATATCGTGGGTATCGACTCTGCCATCTTCATGCATCCCACGATATGGAAGGCAAGCGGACACGTGGATGCCTTCAACGACCCCCTCATCGACAACCGCGACTCTAAGAAGCGCTATCGTGCCGATGTGCTCATCGAGGAGCAGATAGCCAAGTACGAAGAGAAGATAGCCAAGGAGGTGGCAAAGGCGCGCAAGCGCTTCGGCGAGAGTTTCGACGAGGCGAAATATCTGGAGACCTCTCCCCGTGTGGCTGAGGTGAAGGCTCGCCGCGATGCTCTGCACGCCCGCTATGCCGAGGCCATGCAGGGTCCGGACCTGGAGGCTCTGAAGCAGATCATACTCGACGAAGAGATAGTGTGCCCCATCAGCGGCACGCGCAACTGGACCGATGTGCGCCAGTTCAACCTGATGTTCTCTACCGAGATGGGTGCCTCTGCCGATGGTGCCATGAAGGTGTATCTGCGCCCCGAGACGGCACAGGGCATATTCGTCAACTACCTGAACGTGCAGAAGACCGGCCGCATGAAGATACCTTTCGGCATAGCGCAGATAGGCAAGGCTTTCCGCAACGAGATTGTGGCACGCCAGTTCATCTTCCGCATGCGCGAGTTTGAGCAAATGGAGATGCAGTTCTTCGTTAAGCCCGGCACCGAAATGGAGTGGTTCCCCCGCTGGAAGGAGCAGCGCATGGCATGGCACCAGGCATTAGGTTTCGGTGCAGAGAACTACCGTTTCCACGACCACGACAAACTGGCTCACTATGCCAATGCAGCCACCGACATAGAGTTCCACATGCCCTTCGGCTTCAAGGAGGTGGAAGGCATACACTCACGCACCAACTTCGACCTCTCTCAGCATGAGAAGTTCAGCGGCCGTCAGATAAAGTACTTCGACCCGGAGACCAACGAGAGCTACACTCCGTTTGTGATAGAGACCTCCATCGGTGTAGACCGTATGTTCCTCTCCGTGATGTGTCATGCCTATCAGGAGGAGAAGTTGGACAACGGCGAGACCCGTGTGGTGCTGCGCCTGCCCGAGGCTCTGGCTCCTGTGAAGTGTGCCGTGCTGCCCCTGGTGAAGAAGGACGGACTGCCCGAGAAGGCACGCGAGATAGTGAATGAACTGAAGTTCCACTTCAACACCCACTACGAGGAGAAGGACTCTATAGGCAAGCGCTATCGCCGTCAGGATGCCATCGGCACTCCCTACTGCGTGACCGTGGACCACGACACTCTGACCGACGGCTGTGTGACCCTGCGCCACCGCGACAGCATGCAGCAGGAGCGTGTGCCCGTGAGTCAGTTGCGTGCACTGATAGAAGACAAGGTGAGTCTGACCTCACTGCTCAAGAAACTACAGTAATCACCTGATATATGACTATACGCTATATGCTTCGCACTGCGCTGTGCTCGCTGCTCTCGCTGGTGGGCACGGCGGTGTGCACATCGTGTGCCGAGTCGGACAATAGTGTGGAGGAGTATGTGGACTGGCAGCAGCGCAATGCCGACTACTTCACGCAGATGTACAACACGGCACAACAAGCCATCTCTGCCGGCAGCAGCCAGTGGAAACTGATACCCACCTTCAGCAAGCAGACGGGGGGCAACCTCTCTGCCACCGACCACATCGTGGTGGAGGTGCTGCATGAGGGCAGCGGGTCGGGCTGTCCGATATACACCGACACCACCCGTGTGCACTACAGTTGCTCCATACTGCCCACCACCTCTCACCCCGAGGGGCACATGGTGGACAAGTCGTTCACTGGCAGCACGCTCAACCTTGCCACCGATGTGCCGCTGAAGTCGGCTCTCAACACCACGGTGGACGGATGGACCACAGCAGTGATGAAGATGCACATAGGCGACCGTTGGCGCGTGTACGTGCCCTACAACCTGGGCTACGGTGTGACCAACCGCACCAACGACTCCAAGGACATAACGGTGCCCGCCTACTCCACTCTGATCTTCGACCTCACGCTGGCAGCCTACTACCACCCCGGCGCAAATGTGCCCGACTGGAAGTAAGCACAGGCATACGAAGATAACAAGATAACAAGCGGACAGCATGGAAAATACATGTCTGTCCGCTTGTTAAATTTCTATAAATAATTGCGGTTTTTAAGAAAAAGCACTATATTTGTAGCGAATTCTTTCAACACGACTCCTCAGTTACACCTTTTGATGGTTTTGATACATGTAGGATTAGTAATTTGACAGGAAATCCGTTCTTATTAATTATAAACAATACTTAATTACACCTATGAAAAGAATTATACTTACTATTCTAACCATTCTACCGTTGATGGCTTCTGCACAGAAAGTTTGGGATTACGATGGCTATACCGTCACGAAGATATCCAACCCCGACAGGGGAGAACGCGAAGTAGACGGTCTGATTGCTGGCGGCGACCGCCAGAACAGTTATACATGGCGACTGGCTGGGCGCGGCGATGAGATTTACATCGCAACAGCCCGCAACATAGCCAGTGCTCTTGTCAACCTGTATGGCAAAGCCATCACAGCCGGCAGCATGTCGATGGACACCTTCTGGGCCATGATTGACGCTGTAGCCAATGGCGACATCATGCGCAACGACGTGAGTGAAGGAGCCAACATCATTGCCTACAACCGCAAGACAGGCGAGTTTCGCGTAGTTTACACTGCCGAGCCGGAAGTATATCAGCGCATGGCTCTCACCTTTGGCGACGATGTGTACTTCGGTTCCTATTCAGCCAACCAGTCTATAGTTCAGTACATTATGAAGCTCGACCAGGAGGGCAATTTCACAAAAGTTTTTGAAAGTGCCGGCACCACAGCCATGCGAGCCAACTGCGAGTATGAAGGACATCTCTACTTTGCCAGTGTCGATGACCGCACCGTGATAGCAGAAGGCGATCCGGTGCCTCTGGTGAAGATGGCTGTGATACGCAAGAGCAACGAGGATGATACCGTATGGGACTGTGTGGCCGACTACAAGGATTTCGGCACCATTCCTTACGACCCCATTCAGAGCAGTTGGGCTGGCGCCCCCTTCTGGGAGTTGGCTTCTCACAACGGCTATATCTATGCCACCGCTCCCAGCACTGCTGGTTTTGTAGCCTTCAAGGGGCGTCCGGCACAGGATGGCGAGAGTGCCAACGAATATGGCTGGCACTGGGAAGAGGTCATCGGACTGACCAACGGCATCAACAACCCCGGTCTGAGCGATGTAGTAGGTGGCGAGCCCGGCACCATGCGCTCACTCATCGGTTCGGTATATGAGTTCGATGGCGAGCTCTATGCCTACAACTTCGACCATGCTTTCGGTGGTGAGGCACAGGCCTTCGTTGGCATATTGCAGCAGATAACCGGTAAGGATGTCAAGGCGAGCGACTATCTGAGTTACATGTACAACTCACTTCACAACCCTCAGAAGGTGTGGAAGCTGAACGATGCTACAGGAAAGTTTGAAGAGCTCACCGCTTTCACCGAGTTGATGGAGGGCACCACCAATGAGTATATCTGGCGCATGGGCGACCACAACGGCAAGCTCTATGTGGCAACGATGGATGCCGGCATCTTCTACAACTACATGACCCAGCTCACCAATGGCAGTTTCTTCAAGATGTCACCTGCCGAGAAACTGTCCAAGATATATTTCCTGAGCAACGTCATCAAGTTGCTGGCACAGGCCAAGGGAAATGAGAAGGCAGACGAGTTGCGCGAGAAGTTGGAGCAGCTGAAGGCATTGCTCAGCCAGTATGTGGAGACCAACGTCATCGATGAAGAGAACATGGAGGTGATTATCGACATACAGGGTCTCACCCAAGAGATAAGCACGCTCATTGCCGCCTACTTGCAAGAGCAAGCCGGTCAGCTGCAAACTACCCTGGCAGCCCTTCTGGTTCAGGCTATCGAAGCCGCTCTGACCGCTCAGGCTGCAGAGACAGCGGCACTTGAAAACCTGCAGGCCATCATAGCATTCCTTGCTCAGTTGGACGGCAATGCCATCTTGGAGCAGTGGAAGCAGTTCAAGGAGCTGTTAGAGACCAATCCCGAAGAGGCCCTTGCCATATTTACCGAGCAGTTGAATGCCGTATTGGCACAACTCTTTGAGAAGGCACAAGGCTATATAGCCGAAATATCTGAGCGCATCGATGCCAAGGGAATAGAAATGTATGCCTATATCAACAATGCCGTCATGACCAACGAGTGGGGCTTCGACCTGCTGCGCACAGCCGATGGAGGAAAGAGTTTCGAGGTTATCACCCGTACTGGTTTCGACGACAAGTACAACTACGGATGTCCCTCATTCCTCAGCACCGAGGAAGGACTCTATTTCGGCACTTGCAACCCCTTCTATGGCGGTCAGCTCTTCCTGTTGAGCGAGGAGGAGGCCACCGGCATCAACGAGATAAAGGGTGAAGATGCTAAGCCTACTGCCACCGGTTACTACACACTGAGCGGTCAGGCTGTCAATGGCACACCTACCCGTCCTGGAGTCTACATCAAGGACGGCCGCAAGGTAATCAAGCACTAAGATTCCCCTACCCTGCCAAGAACAGGCACAAGGCTAGCCTTGGACAGCGATGGCTGTCCAAGGCTTTCTTTTATGGCATCATCGCTGTTTCGTAATTTTTCTTCCCTATTTGCTTGTTTTGCACAGAAATAAGACGTATATTTACGCATTCCACTAAATCTTGACATTCTATGAACCCCTATTCTCACAAAATACCGAGGAAAACCGCCAGCAGACTACTTTTGTTTCTTACGCTGCTCATCATATCATTGCAAGTACCCGCCCAGGAAACCGATGAATATGGATGGAGGAAGAGCGACACGCAGGTCATAGGCCACTATTCCGGCGGCAATAAGACTGTGACCCTGACAAGCAACCAACATCCCGCCTCTGCCGGGTGGTATGAATGCGATGAACGTCCTACAACAGGTGTTTGACGTGAAAGCCCCCGATATAAAGGGCATGTTCGTAATGTCGAGTTGGCAGATACCCACTGGTTTCTCGTCGGCAGCATCTGCTGGCATAACAGCCCTGGGCAGCGTCTCTCGTCGCGGCAATTACGCATGGATGTGGTTCCTCATCCCTGCCATCACCATCCTCACCTGGCTGCTGTCGCTGTTGTAGTCGTACAAGTTCGCTTTTAAAATTGTTACAAAAATCACCCAAAATTCTCTTAATCCCTTCTTTATTCCGACCATTTGCCATCCATATCCATTCTTGGATGGCAATTTTCTAATTGACTGATATTCAGTCAATTAAGATTTATACCCCCCCCATATAGTCCATATACGCAGTTTGATACGCCTTAAATATAGGTAAGTATAGAGTAACTTTGCACGTGTTAAAACCCAAAATACCTATATTGCTTAAGTTACCCAAATATGAGACGTTCCAGTAAACTACACCTACTCGTGTTCCTCACAGTGATGATGTGCATGCCGGCAGCGGCGCAGAATGCCGAAGTGCTCACTACCACCGGAGACAGGGCTAAAGAGTTGGAGTACTCCTACCCCACCGTGACTAACAGCACCAACACCACCGATGCCATAGTGCTGAAACCAAACAACAAGAACCAGAGCATCGACGGCTACGGGTTCGCCCTCACCTACTCCTCATGCTACAACCTGATGCAGATGGATGCCGACATGCGTCATGCTCTCCTGGAGAAGACATTCTCCAGGGCCAAGGGCTACGGGGTGAGTTACGCACGCATATCCATAGGCTGCAGCGACTTCTCCAGTAAAGTCTACACCCTGTGCGACGAACCGGGACTGGAACACTTCGCCCTGACGAGCGACGAGACCGACTATGTGATACCCATACTGAAAGAGGTGCTTGCCATCAACCCCGACCTGAAGGTCATAGCCTCGCCATGGACGGCACCACGGTGGATGAAATACGACACCAATGCGTGGATAGGCAGTTATCCCACGATGAACTACCTGGACAAGGACCACTACCAGGACTATGCCGACTACTTTGTGCTCTTTGTCAATGCGATGAAAGAGCACGGAATAAACATATATGCCGTCACCCCGCAGAACGAGCCCCTCAACGGCGGCAACTGCGCATCGATGATTATGGAGTGGTGGGACGAGGCAGACTTCGTGAAGGTGTTGGCTCCCACATTCAAACACAATGGACTGAAGACCAAGATATACCTGTGGGACCACAACTACAACTACGACAATGTGGAAAACCAGAAACAGTACCCTCATCATGCATACGAGCGTATAGGCGATGTGGAGGGTGCAGAACTGGTGGTGGGTGCCGCCTATCACAACTACGGCGGTTGGTACGACGAACTGAACACCATACACGACCTCGACCCCAACAAGGAACTGATATTCTCTGAGGCTTCCATAGGCGAGTGGAACAACGGACGCGACCTCAACAGCAGTCTCATATCACACATGAGAGAGATAGCAATAGCCACCTCGCTGAGGCACTGCCGCGCCATACTGATGTGGAACTTCATGCTCGACATGAACCACGGACCCGACCTGGCAGGAGGCTGCAACACCTGCTTCGGTGCCATAGACGTGGCAAACGACTACAAGACGTACACGTTCAACTCACACTATGTGATGATAGCACAGATGTCGGCTGTGGTGCAGCCCGGCGCCTACCGCATAGGCACCGAGGGCTGGTGGACAAACGACCTGGACTACGTGGCATTTGCCAATCCCGACGGTTCACTGGCTATAGTCTTTGCCAATGCCAACGAGAGTGCCGTGACGGCAAAGGTGAGCGACGGCAGCCACCTGGTGACGGTCAGCATACCTGCCCGCAGTGCCGTGTCGTGCCGCTTCAACATACCCTCGCCCACATTCAACGGCTCTGCCATGACCTACGAGGGCAATGGCATGTTCTCGTGGACGGGCACACTGGAGCAGGGTAAGAACTACATGGTGGGTGGCAGGAAGAACATGACGGATGATGACTTCACATACGTGGACGACTACTTCACACCCATCACCTCAAGCAGGGCGCAGGAGGGCGGTGCTGCCATAAACAAGAGCCTCACCTTCCGTGCCGTGACAGGCAGTTACAAAGTGGTGGCTGACTATGGCCAGGGCACATTACGCACCTACCCGCTCAACAGTGCCGGACAGCCTGCCACACTGCAAACCGACGGCAGCGGCGGTCTGTGGGCTGTGGGCAACGAAGGGTTCGGCGCACCACTCTATCTGTGGAACGGCAGCAACTGGTGGAACGACCTCTCACATGCCGTCAGCATGGCGCAGGTGAGAGAGAAGGTGTATCAGATGACTCTCGTGGTGGGCGAGCAACTCAACGGCAGCAATGTCAACTTCAAGTTCTTCCACCAGGCAGCAGGGTGGGACAATGAGTATGTGGGTGCCGCGAGCGGCAGCAAGGATTACGTGCTCACCACCAACAGCGACGTGTTTGGCGTGGGCACTGGCACCAACGGTCACGACAATGGCAATATCTACGCCAAGCGCAGCCTGCAGAGGGGCGAGGTGTTCGTCTTCACCATCGACTGCACCAACCCTAAGAATGCTGTCCTCACCGTGAACGACCTCAGCACCATAAGCATAGACGTGCCTGCACTGCCTGCCAACATGGCGCCGGGCACTCCCTTCACCCATATACGCACCTACAGCAACAGTTACGACTATGCCAAGCCCGACGGCACCACACTGTATATAGTGAACAACTACGACGACGGCACCGCCACACTGGCAGAGATAGACTACATACCTGCCAATACTGGTATCATCATAGCCAGCAATACTACACCTGTCACCACACACGTGCTCACCCCGGAGAATGTGGTGCAAGACTACAGAGAGAACCAACTGACACCCATCGTGGCTCCCATGTACTACGTGGCAGACGATGGTGCGTCGAAAAACTATATGCTCTCTTATTTCCGCAACAAACTGACCGACCCCTTCCAACTGGGTTTCACACTGGTGGCAGACGGTATGACGGCTGCCAACCGCGCCTACCTCAGCATACCCAACGCGCTGGAGGGTCCAATGAACATAATGGTGTCGTTCAACGGCGAGATAGTCACTGGAATAAGCACCAATGCAGTGAGCATGCCACACTCTGATGCCGTGTACAACCTCGCCGGACAGCGGGTGGGCAATAACTACAAGGGTATCATCATCACCAACGGAAAGAAATATCTTAGGAAATGAGCAAGAAAAAAAATACATACATATCGCCCGAGATGGAGGGTGTGCGCAGTCTGGTATACTCGTCGGACATCTGCGAGGTTATATTGGTAGACTCTGACAAGCACACCAATATAAACCCCGATGCTGGACAAGGAAACGAATACGGCGGTACCTTGGCAAGCGGCGGCATCTTCTCTGAGGAAGACTCTGTATTCACCACATTCAGGGGAAACCTCTGGGGCGAAGACGATGAAGAATAAAAGAAAAAAATGACTAACTAATACGAGAATAAAGACTAAAGATGAAACGAAGACTTTTACTTTTTGTTTGCCTGGTTATGCAACTGGCAATCTTTGCGAACCCTGTGGAGATAGATCTTAGCAGCGGTTCATACACCAACACATTTACTCAGGGAGAAGCATACATCCTTTCAGGTGTGACAGGAGAGGAAACCTGGACTGTGAACACAAAATGGTATGTAGCCCCGGATTTCTTCACTTATTGCATAAACGGATACTATGTGTTCCGTGCCACATCTGGAGTGTATAGACTCACTGCCGATGCTACCAACAAAGTGGTTCTGGTAGACAAGATATGGAATGACAGCAATGAAGGAGACACACATTGGACATATACAGAAGAATACAACCCAACTACTACCCCCAGGGCAGGTGCCATCTGGGTGACTGGTGCCAATGGCAGTATTGGCCTGCCAAGCTACTCAGACACAGACGTCAATGCTTGGAGTCACGTTTACTGTGTGCCAAAAATGGGAGACAACATTTTTGAATGGACTGTAACCGTTGGACAAGAACTGAATAAAGACAAGGTGAATTTTAAGTTTCGTGGCACACCATACGACTGGGGTAAAGAATTCAATGGCAGCGAAGGCAGCACATATAGAATCACCACCGAAAGTGAAGTATTTGGCATTGGCACTGGCTCAGGAGAGGGTGGCAATGGTCACGATGATGGAAACATCTATCTGAAAAGCGAACAGACACTCACAAAAGGTGATACATACAAATTCAAACTCGACTGTACTGATGCTTATAATATAGTACTGACCGCTCAGAAGTTGAAGTTGACCTCATCAACTCTGACCTCAGCCAAAGGAACCACAGTATATCAGCATATCAATGTGCCACTGACCGCTACGTTCTATGACGAAGATGGTGAGCAGATAGCAAACAGCGAACTGACTTCTATCACCTATACCATAGTGAGCGGTGTGGGAAGCATAGATGAAAATGGTGTGTTCACATCTGCCGAGACAGGTACGGCAGTGGTTAAGGTGACCGGTGTGCTGGGCGGCATAACCGTGGAAGCCACACTGACACTCACCGTGCAGAAGATACCGGAGTCTACCGACCCCACGAAGAATGGTGCCGACGTGCATGCACCCTATAGCGACTCCTACTTAAAGCGCTTATACTTCTTAGACAGCAACGTTTGGAAGGATAGTGATGCCGGTGCTGTAACAAAACACACTTTCGATGACGACAGCCACAACCATTTCGCCATATTCGACAACTTCAAGCATTATGTGACCGTAGATTTGAATGGAATGCTCGACGTGACCGGTTATACCCACTTGCATGTTGACGTGATGCAGTTGACTGGCGACACCAACAAGAACCTGTTTATAAACCCACAGCAGGGAGCAAACGCCCCCGATGACACCCGAGAGGACTACACCAAACTGGCTTGTGAGAAGGGAGTATGGAAATCGTTCGACATTGATCTCTCTGAGGCACCATTCAACACCTATACATCATTCAAACAAATAGCCTTCCTCTCTGGGAATGGCAGCACGGCAGACGAGAGTTTCGCCATAGACAACGTGTATTTCTGGCGTGACCAGCCTGCCGACCCTGTGACGGTGGATACAGACAAGAAAGGCCTGAACTGGAATTCAGACAAAGGTACCACCTGCTATTTCGACAGGATAATATGGGAGAGATGCAACGACAACACCACGAAGAATGAACTTGGCGGTTTTGCCAAGGCTCATGATGGCAATAACCTGACCTATCACACCATCACACCCGAGGAACTGGTTTCCCCCAACCAACACGCTCAACTCCTGCTGATGCTCACCAAGCCCATCAAGGTGTCGGACGTGGAACTGATATGGGCAAACGGTTTCCCAAAGACATACAAGGTGTATGCCTTTGAGCAGTTCCCTCTGGTAGATGATGCCGTGCCAGCAGAACTTCTTGAAGAAGAAAGCGGCAACCTGCTCTTCGAGGTAGACAGGATACTGACCACCGACCCCTCTTTCGAGACGCGGAGCAATCTGCAAAACGAGGTGGAGCACCTTTCGCAGTACATACTCATAGACATGACGGAACGTGGCGAGGCAAGTACCTTCGGTTACTACTTGGCAGAGGCACACGTGGGCGCTTACGATGCCACATACCTCACCCCCGACCACTTGGGAATACCCGACTATGAGATACTGACCGATGTGGACCAGACTCTTGATGTGACCGTGCGCAACAAGCGTAATGCCATACTGGAGGGTGTGACCTACCGTCAGGGTTCGGTGACCACCACACTGACCAGCCCGCAGTTGAAGAAGCGCAACAATCAGGAGACCGTGCTCTATGCCACATCGCCGGGTGAGTATTCTGTGCAGATAAACGGTGAACTATCCAACGGCACACCTCTGAATCAGGGCACCGGCACCATCACTGCAGACAGAAACTGGGGCAAGAGTCTGGTACAGCAGGTGTATGACAAGTATAAAGGCAATACTGAAAAACTCAATGAGATGTTCCAAGCCAGTCGCACGGAGGGTAGTTATTCACCCTACAATGTGGGCGACGGGAAGGAAGCCGCCCAGAATATATACAGTCGTTGGTCGTCGTTTAACAACTACGATCCAGATGAAATTCCCTGGGATGGCACCGAAGCCGCAGCCAACCACCGCAAGGAGTGGAACAAGAACCAGTATCTGCTCATCAACCTGGAGAAGGTGTATGAGTTGACCCACATAGAACTGATATGGGAGCGTGCGTATTCTCCGGAATATACCGTATATGGATTCGAGACAGAAGATCTGCCCACCGGCGAACGACTGAATCAAGACTATGCCACCTTCTGCAGCACCTATGCCGATCATCTGCTCTACACTGGCACAAACAGTGCTGAAAATATCAGCATGTATCCTCTGCACGACGAACACACCAGCCTGACCTCTGGTACCGGAGCCATAGAGAGAAACAACCGCACACAGTATCTGCTCATCAAGATGAACGAGCCAGCCGAGCAGAGCGGCGACTACTTCGGCTTCAGTCTGTGGGAGGTGTATGCCGACGGTTCCGACCTGACCATCACCGACAATGTGAGTAGATTGGAAGCGCCCAACATCTCCGTGAAGGCACGTCACGAGGGTGTACAGAATATCACTGCCAAAGGCACCTATGGTGTCGAGAACATAGAGGAAGAAAAGTGGCACCCCGTCACATTCAGTACCGAAGAGGATGGCTACGCAATATTCGCAGACCATCATACAGATACCGAAACAGGTACCACTCTGGAGCGTTTCTACATGTACAAACAAGACAACAGTTTCGATGTGACCGATGCCAATTCTCTCCCCTCCGAGATACCCGCCCAGTTCCTCGTGGCTATCATCACCGACAACAACAACGGCACATACGGTATAGTGGCTGGCAACAACGGATATGGTCAAGAGAATGGTAAATACCACACCGACAATTCCGCGTATAAGTCGTTCACCATCAATATGTCTTCTACCAATACCAAAAATGAATCCATCACCGGTTCTTTTGAATTGGTCATCTACAAGGATGTGATGAAACTGCTCTCCGGCACGAGCAGCGACAAGCGTCAGGTGTATGACGACGGCTATTTCTCTATGGATGAACTGACGAAGAACATCACTGCCGAAACTGTGAGCATAGACCTGCGCAATGTGGATTTCACTACCGACAATGACGGTGTGGCTGTCAACAGCAGCAGTAATCCGATACTCGCTCCCCACAATGTAGTAAAAGGTAAGGGCACAGGCAGCGAGGTGCAGTTGAACCCCAACACCATCTACTATACCGACGAGACGGGTCTGGTGGCACAGGGCAACTTAGCAGTGAAGCAGGACAACGGCACATGGAAAGTGGCTATGCTGCGCATCTTCGACGGTTGGGACTGGGATCCCATCAACAACGAAGGCGGACTGGAAGCCACCAGTGCTTCGTTCTACACCAGCATACCTGCCAACCACTACTCGTTCTTCACCATGCCGTTCGTGCCTGATTTCAACACTATAAGTAGTAAGAATGTGAAGCTGTACAAGCCCACGGCTTTCAGGCCCGAGCGCAAGGCAGTGAAGATAGAAGAGATGACAGATGGCGATTTCATCTCCGGTTTCGAGGGCAAGCCCTATGTGATATACACTGAGGACGAGGCCAACTACCGTCCCAACGGCTATGCAGTGGTGTTTAAGAGCAAAGGTGAGGTGTCGGTACCCTACTGGCCTGTAAACTGGGAAAACAACGGTGCCACCTTCATACCCACCTATACCAAGCAGACTCTGGAGGAAAACGATGGAGCATACGTCAACTACATGTACAGCATACAGCAAGACCAGTTTCTGCAGGTAGGCAGTGCAGTGCTCGCCGAGGATGATTGGAACGGCGCCGCCGGCAGCGCTACAGAGTTGAAACCCTTCTACTGCTACATGAAGGTGCCTGCGCAGGCCAGTCCGGCTCCGGCATTCACCTTCATGCTGACAGACGACACAGAGACTACTGGCATCGACG
>CAMHPC010000039.1 GCA_946186945.1 uncultured Prevotella sp. | reverse complement strand
GAGTCGTTGAGTATCACCATGGGGTGCTCTGGGTCGGTGCGGTCTATACCTATCACCTCTACGGCATGGTTGGCACCGCTATAGGGCGAGAATACATCGTGGGCGGCACCCTTCCATATCTCGTCGGCATCGATAGACACTATCACTCTGCCGCCCTTCTGCAGACATTCCTGTATGTCGTCTATGCTCTTGTGGAAACCCATCTCGTGCTCTATGCCGCAGGCTGTCAGCATCTTGTCCATATTAAGGGCGTTGGTGCCGGAATTCTCGTCAAACCAGCCGTTTGCCTCGGCAAAGGCGGCAAACTTCTCTATGTCTATCTCCTGACCGGTAAACTCCTCGATGATGAACTTCTGTGAGTAGAGGGCACAGCGGTTGGTGTTGCCCTGACATTCCCAACGCTCCATGGCTTCAAGAGGGTCGCCGTCCACCCCTTCGGGATAGTTGTCGGAAGGGGTGAACTGCTGTTGTGCTGCATATTGGATGTTTTCCATGCCTATATGCTCTATGGGGGTCAACTGGCCCGTGTTGGGGTCGAACAGGTAACTCTCTTTGGCATCGGCCTCTCCGTCGCCGTTCATGTCTTGCAGCACTTCGGTGTGGTCTAACTGTCCGTCGCCATCGCTATCCCATGTCTTGGTCACTTGGTCCATACGCCCATCGCCGTTCAGGTCTTGATAGGTGGTGTTGCTGTCCAACTGTTGGTCGTCGTTATAGTCGTAGTTCTTAACCACGGTGTCCAATATGCCATCGTGGTTAGAGTCGATTTGTATAATAGCCGTGTCGGGACGACTCGTGTTGTTGGTGTCTATTGCTTCCAATACACCATCAGCTACACCGTCCCCATCTATGTCTATACTTTGCTGCCAGTAGTCTTCCTGACCGTCGCCGTTTAGGTCTAATATGTTCATCTGGTTCTCGTACATGATAAAAATGTAAAAAGGTTAATTTGGGTTAGTTGTCTGCAAATATAGCAATTTTAAAATAAATAATCTTTTGTCTCTGCGTTTTTTTGAAGAACTGTTTGCATAAAGAGAAAAAAAAGAGGAAACACTGGGATGGGTGATAGAGTTGGGAGGAGTGCATACCCCATCATACGGCGCCACCGTCACAGACGGGGGCGCCGCAAAGAGGAGCAGATGCGCCAGAGGGCATCGCGTATGGGGAGAGAAACGTAGACAGCTATGCGTCAGCGTCTTTCGTACTGTGTTATCTTTTCCAGGTAGTACTTGCGGAAGTCGCTCCAGCGGTAGAAGCAGCCATCCTTGCCATCGGCGGGCTGTAGTGGCAGTCCCACCTCGTTCTCGTTCAGAAGCGCCTGCACCAGTATGTCGCTCTTGTCCTTCTTCGAGCGGTAGAATATCAGTTGTATGTTGCTGCCCATGGGGAAGATGCGGTAGTTAGCCCAGCCGGCATCAGCCAGTTGGTCCAGGTCGTCCACTTCCATGCTGCATACGTCCATCTCGAGCAGGCACGACAGTGGCAGGATGATCGACTCGTGGCCGAAGCGCAGGGTGGCACCCGGACGCTCCTGTGCCAGACAGCTGTCGGCCTCGGCTATCATCTGCCGCAGCAGGTGACGCTGCGAATAGGGCTGAGTGGCACCGTTGAGCGGACAGGCGGCAAACTCAATGTACCAGCGGGCGTTCTCTGTGAGCCAGTAGCCGTAAATCTCGTCTTCGGTGAAGATGTCGGTGAGCTGGATGCTCTTGCTCAGTTCCGAACTCTGCAGTCCCACTGCCAGCGTGAACAGGCGGTAGCACAGGTCGTCGGCATTGATATGACGCTTCACGTAGTCGGTGTCTGTGAAGAGGCTGTTGATGAGTCGGTCGTTGTTTATATGTTTCTTGCACAGGTTGCGGTAGGCGGTGTGGGTGTCTATGTTCCAGCGCAGGGCGGTGAGTTCGCGGTCGTTGTGGTTCATGTACCACATCTCGTGCTCAGAGGCATCGTGTGTGACGTTGATTTGCGGGTTCAGGCTCTTCAGTTCCTGCAAGGCATTCTCCATGGAGAGTATGCATCTTATCACCACTGTGCTCTTGGCATCCACGTTCACCCTGCCGGCAAACACCTGCGGGAAGCGCTCGTACATGCGGTGTGCTATCTCGCGGTGCTGTTGTGCTCCAAGGGGTGTCAGTTCACCCAGTCTGAGGTTCGACTCATCGCGCATCTTGCTCACCCTCTCCAGCACGTCGTGTCCCAATGGTGTCAGCACGCCGCGTTTGTCGGCACGGCTCAGTGCCTGGTATGGAGCCTCGTAGTCTTCGGGTGCTATGAGATAGCGTGATCCGTGCCGCCCGTAGTGCGATATGTAGCAGGGTTCATAGCCCTTGGGTGCCGCGCTCAGCTTGGCTGTAGGGGCGGGGTAGGCCAAGTAGTTGCTGCCCGCCCGCTGTATGTTAGCGTGTATCTCCTCTCGTGCTGTCTGTGCCCACAGTGCCATGCATGCCATGCACAGCCACAGTGTGATAATTGTCTTTTTCATGAGTAACTATTTTTTTGCAAAAATATAAAAAAATCCGATTAAGCGAACGAAAAACAAAATAAAGACCAAAAAACACCATAAAAGTTGCGTATATTAGAAACTTTATTTATTTTTGCTCGCAGAAAAGAGAATGATGGAAGAAAAAACGGTTTTTAGACTAATACTGAGTATCGAGGCGGATAATTTCATTAGGTCGCTGCCATCAAAAGTGAGTGAAAAGATTCGTTCAAACATCAGACGTGTCCAAAAGGGTGAGCGCAATGTCGAACTTTTCAAGAAACAGGAGGGAACTGAAATATGGGAATTTCGTACGCTTTTCAACAGAACGGCATATAGGCTTTTTTCATTCTGGGATAATGAGTCAGAGACATTAGTCATTGTCACGCATGGTATGATAAAGAAAACCCAAAGGACTCCATCTAAAGAGATAGTTAGAGCTGAGCAATTCAGGAAGTTATATTTCGAATCAAAAAGGCAAAAGAAATGATACAAGTAGGCGACATGAAATTTGTGGACTTTGATGAAACCCTGGATAGGGACCTCGGTCCAAAGGGAACATCAAAGCGAGATGAGTTTGAGCGTGATGTGGATGCCTCCGTACGCGCCTATAGATTGGGTGAGGCTATTAAACAGGCAAGAATTTCACAGAATCTCACCCAAGAACAACTTGGCGAGAAAATCGGAGTTCAGAAATCTCAGATTTCCCGTTTGGAGCGTGGCAAGAGTATCTCTCTTTCAAGCATCAGCCGTATATTCAGGGCGATGAACATACCTGTCTCGCTGGAGATGGGGAGTTTAGGTAAGGTCGCTCTTTGGTAAACCATAGTCACGGGGACAGGCAAGAGAGCCCCACAAGTCATGAAAAACAGAAACACATCATGTCTACACCAAATGCATCATCTATGCTTGCCGTTGGCACAGTGCTCAACGGCATGTACCGCATAGAGCGACACCTCTCTTCAGGAGGCTTCGGCAACACATACGTGGCCATCAACCTGACCTTCGGCGACAAGGTGGCAGTGAAGGAGTTCTTCATGCGCGGCGTCACACAGCGCGACGGCGACAGCACCATCAGCGTGAGCAATCCCGACAACCGCGCCCTCTTCAACGAGCAACTGGAAAAGTTCAAGAAGGAGGCACAGCGCATCCGACGGCTCCAGTCACCGCACATCATACGCGTGCATGACATGTTCGACGCCAACGGCACGGCATACTACGTGATGGACTACATAGACGGCGAGAGCCTCTCCGACAGGTTGAAGCGGACTGGAAAACCACTCTCCGAGGGCGAGGTGAGGCATTACCTGGCACAGGTGCTGGATGCTCTGGAGGTGATACACTCTGCAGGACTGTATCACATGGACCTGAAACCCGACAATATCATAGTGGACGGTAGCGACCGCGCTGTGCTGATAGACTTCGGGGCGAGCAAGAGGGTGTCTGGCAGTCAGATGACGATGACAGCCACGGGCGTGAGTTACACCAACGGCTATGCTCCGCCCGAGCAGATGGAGCAGGACACCGACCACTTCGGCCCGTGGACCGACATATACGCGCTGGGTGCCACGCTGTACAAGTTGCTCACCAACCGCAAACCGCCAATGCCCTCTGCGATATATTCCGACCCCACACCCGACAAGCACGAAGTGCTGCCCTTCACCGAGGGTGTGAGCACCAACCTGCGCCGTGTGATAGTTCAGATGGTCGCCGTGCGCTGGAACGTCCGTCCGCAGTCCATCGCCGCCCTGCGCAACATGCTGGCGCAAGGCGAAGCCAGCTTCGCTGGCGACGAGCGCACAGAGATGATTGAAGATGAGGTAACGAGGATGCAAGAACCTTTCCACGCAGCGGAAATAGAACGGGAAGAAAGTTATGACGATGGAGAAAAATCTTTCTCGCGCAAGTGGATATATGCCATCGTGGGAGTACTTCTTGCTGTCATTGCAGGTGGTGGGTATTGGGCATACAATACTATGCATAATCGAAAACTCAAGATGGAAGAACAACGACTCAAACAGATAAAAGATTCTATAGACCAAGTAAGAAAAGATTCTATAGACCAAGCAAAAAAAGATTCTATTGCAGAAGTTGAGAGAATAGAACAGGCACGGCTCGACTCTATTGAGAATGCAAAAATAATAAGGGAAAATGTTTATAGAGCGTATGATAAAACATTGTACGACATATCTAAAGATAAAGTCTATGACTACATTCCAGATTGCGATTATTTCCTTTATGATATTACTAAAGATGGTATTCCTGAACTGTGGGTGATAAAGTTTGGTTCAATAGAGTTAGAAAACAAATTAATGGTTTTCACTTGTCTTGAAGGACAGAGCAAACTTATTTATGAAACAAGTGCTGGTCATTCTGGCTTTTATGAGGGCAAGGACTATATTCTTAAGATATGGGCTCGACAAGGAAGTGCAATTTGGGACAAGTTAACCTACAGAAATGGTAAGATGGTGGAAAAAGAAATATTTAGAGAAGGGCCAGTTGATGATTATACGCAACAAAAAGAAAGAGATTGTAAAATGTATTCTTATCCGAATACCCAGCCAATAAAAAAGGCTTTGGGAATAGAATAAATAATGCAGAAAATTATGGCGGTTATTAAATGTTACTCGTCTTCTCGTCCGAGCGGATATGCTATCCGCACGGAACTAAGTCAATGAGTAAGTGCACACCTCTGCCCCCTGAAGGGGTGCTCCATGATGGGCCATGATTGCATGCCAAGTTTGGAAATAAAAAATTGCCAAGTTTGGAAGTGAAAAGTTGCCAACCATGGATATAATGCTCCCCCTCCATGCTTGACGTATTATTAAAGCAACAGAGACATCACATGTTAGTCAATCTTCTCGTAAAGAGATGACAGTGACTTTAGGCCAATCTATTCCTTTCAGGATACTGAAATGAGAGTCGTTGGTTACGATAAACTTAGCGTTGGCCGCGAGAGGGCAGCGCCTGTAGCAGGCAGTTGGTGTCAAGAACGATTCGCCTCATAGCGGTATGGGGTGCGCATGTGCTCTTGTCCCCACTGGTTTATTGTCTCCTCGTTGATGGTTCCTTCTTCCCACATGGCATCAATGGCTTTTTGAGCCTTTGCTGCAAAAAAATGCGCCAATAGATCCTTAAATTCATTCAGATCTTCCTCGGAACGTATGTTATTTAGGGCGTTTATTAGTTCCAGATGCGCCAATTGACTATACGGCATATTATTCTTCCTTTTCTTGTTTCACTTTCCGATTACAAAATTACGATTTGGCTTTGTCGAGCGCAAGTAATTTGCGATTAAGCGAGTATTATTTCACCTCAGAGACACAGAGAACACAAAGCTATTCTACGTATATACTAAACTCTGTGCACTCAGTGCCTCTGTGGTGATAATTCAAAATCAGCCAAGATACGGGATTAAAACTCTGGTAAAAGCATTTCCATGCTGTCTATGATGCGGTCGGCACCGGCTTCGGTGAGTTCTTCTCTTGTGCCGTTGCCCCAAGTCACGCCGCAGGTCTTGGTGCCTGCATTGGCGCCCATGAGAATGTCCACTGCCATGTCTCCTACCACCAGGGCCTCCTCTGCCTTGAAGTGCATGGCAGCCAGCGTCTTCAGCACTGGCTCGGGCTTGGGCTTCGCCTCCTTCACATCGTCGGCTCCTATCAGAAAAGAGATGTTATCCGCTATCCCCATGCTCTGGGTTAGTTCCACTAATGAGGCATGCGAGCGTGATGATGCTATTGTGAGAGTATACCCACGTTGCTTCAGTGCAGACAGGGCCTCCACTACACCTGGAAAGGCCTGGGGCTGGAAGTTGCGCTGGTTGCTGAAGAAGATCCTCCTGTAGGTCTCGGCACACCGCGTGACCCGCTCTTCTGACAGGTCAGGGAATAACGCCTTGAAACAACCGTCAAGGGGCAGTCCGATGGTGGAGGCACATTCCTCCTCGCTACGCTCCGGCAAATGCAGCTCCTCTATGGTCATCTGCATCGTGGCAACGATAGTCCGCCGGGTGTCACCCAGCGTACCGTCGAAGTCGAATATTATAAGTCTGATAGGTAATTTCACTTCTCCTCCTCAAAGTCCACATATTCACCCTCGTCCTCAGCGATTATCTTTTTCTTCTGCGTGCTCTGACGGGTGTGCTGCCTGCGCTGCGAGCGCGCCTGCTGCTGTGCCTGCTGACCCTGGGCCAGGCGGTCGAAACGGCGCTTGGTATTGCGCACCCACCATACGAAGTAGAGTATGGCACCCAGTACGAAGAGTACTGACATGGCTATAATCGTGAGAAGAAACTTCAGCATCCTATTTCTGTTTACGGGCGGTGAAGGCAGAGAGCAGTATGTACCATGCTATGATGACAGCAAGTCCGCTGATGCCGAGGAAGATAAGCAGGGGCACACAGGAGAGGAGGAAGATATAACGCACCTCGTTGCCATGCCAACCCCACTGCTTGAACTTTAGGGCAAACATGGGTATCTCTGCCACCATAATCCAACAACTCAGTGCTACCAGCACCAGCACTACGGGCAGGGCAAAGCGCTGTTGCACCATCATGCCTTCGGCTCCCACTATGAGCGATGCCCAGAACAGAGCGTTGGCAGGGGTGGGCAGACCGATGAACGAGGTGGACTGACGCTCATCGAGATTGAATTTTGCCAGGCGAAGGGCAGCAAAGGCTGCCATGATGTATGCCACGAAGGGTACTATGTGGCGGTAAGGCTCCAGAAAACTGGGGTAGGGCAGTATGCAGAGCAGACTGTATACCATGGTGGCAGGAGCCACGCCAAAGGTCACATCATCTGCCAGGGAGTCGAGTTCCTTGCCTATGGGCGATGATACACCGAGCAGACGGGCGGTCATGCCATCGAAGAAATCAAACACGGCACCCACTACTATCATCAGCAGTGCCATGTGGAAATTGGCTGAAAAGGCAAAACATGTGGCTATACAACCGCTAATGAGGTTGCAGCAGGTGATGGCGTTGGGTATCTGACGGGTGATGCAGTTTGCCATGGTGTTAAGGTAGTTTAGCTATGATGGTCTGGTCGCCAGTAGTGCTCTGACCCATCTTCACGCATACTTCCGAACCGAGGGGCAGGTATACATCCACACGCGAACCGAGTTTTATAAATCCTAAATGCTCATCAATGAAGCAGTCTTCCCCCTCGCGGGCATAGGTCACTATGCGGCGTGCCATGGCACCGGCTATCTGGCGGCACAGGATTGTATCGCCCTCTGGAGTCTCTATCAGCACGTCGGCATGCTCGTTCTCCTCGCTCGCCTTGGGCAGCCATGCCTTGTGGAAATTGCCGTTCTGGTGCTTTACCAACTTCACCTTGCCATCCACGGGAAACCAGTTGGCATGCACATTAAACAGACTCATGAAGATGGACACCATGATGCGACGGTCATGAAAGTACTCAGTCTCGTCCACTTCCTCCACTACCACAATTTTGCCATCGGCAGGTGCCACTACCAGTTTCTCTACATCATCACTGCCGAAGTGGCGGATGGGGCAACGAAAGAAATTCACCAGTATGGCGTATGCCACGCCAAATATTCCGATGAACACCCAAAATGGCACTTTCGTATCGAAAAGCGCCCACAGCAGAATGGCTACCGAGGTGATAAACAAAAAACCACTCACAAGAGCGTGAATGCCCTCATTATGTATGCGTTGCTTCTTTAGTTTTCTTATTCTCTTTCCCATGAGTCTGTTAGTCGCTTATGCCTATGGAATGGCATAGGGGTAAAATCGTTGCAAAGTTAAATCTTTTTTCTCTATTACGCAAATTTACGCAAGATTTTCGTACAAAGGTACTCCGTCTCTCTCAACTTTTTTGTACCTTTGCTTCGCGAAGGTACTCCGTCTCGGCATAAAAAATAAACAGGTTTATTTTGTTCTGCTCTCAACTTTTTGTACCTTTGACTCCCAAAATATCATAAGATGGAAGATTTCGTTCATTTACACGTACATACATACTATTCCCTGCTCGATGGACAGGCCAGTATAGAGCGACTGGTGGACAAGGCAGTGGCAGACGGCATGCGGGGTATGGCAGTGACCGACCATGGCAACATGTTTGGCATCAAGGCACTCTACGACTACTGCGGCAAGGTGAATAAGAAACTGAAGGCAGAGGGCAAACAACCGTTCAAGCCCATACTGGGATGCGAGGTGTATGTGGCGGCGCGACGTAAGGAGGACAAGGACAAAGCCAAGGGCGATGACCGCAGATACCACCTCATACTGCTGGCCAAGAACCAGACAGGATACAAGAACCTGATAAAGATAGTGTCGAGGGCATGGACTGATGGCTTCTACACCAAGCCACGTACCGACCATGCCGACCTGGAGCGCTATCATGAGGGCATCATAGCATGTTCGGCTTGTCTGGCAGGTGAGGTGCCAAGGGCTATCGGTCGCGATGATATACAGGCTGCACGCTCTCTCATAGAGTGGTACAGGGGTATCTTCGGCGACGACTATTACCTGGAACTCCAGCGACATGAGGTGACTGACCCCAATATATTGGCCAATCGCGACACCTTCCCCGAACAGCAGAAGGTGAACAAGGTGCTCATAGAGTTGGCACGGGAGTATGGCATAAAACTCATCTGCACCAACGATGTGCACTTCGTGGACCAGGAGAATGCCGAGGCACACGACCACTTGCTTTGCCTTTCCACCGCGCGCGACCTGGACGACCCCACACGTATGAGATACAGCAAGCAGGAGTGGTTCAAGACGAAAGAGGAGATGAACGAGATATTCGCTGATGTGCCCGAGGCACTGAGCAATACGCTCGAGATACTCGACAAGGTGGAGACGTACAATATCAACCACGACCCCATCATGCCCTTCTTCCCCATACCGGAAAGTTTCGGTACCGAGGAGGACATACGAAAGAAATACACCGAGGATGACCTCTTCCGCGAATTTACCTCCGACGAGAACGGTGAAAATCCGCTGCCCGAGGAGGAGGGACGTAAGAAGATAGAACATCTGGGGGGATATGACAAACTCTACCGCATAAAGTTTGAGGCTGAATATCTCGCCAAACTGGCATATGACGGTGCCCGACGTCTCTATGGCGAACCACTGACCGACGAGGTGGCAGAGCGGATAAAGTTTGAATTGCACATCATGAAAACCATGGGCTTCCCGGGCTACTTCCTCATAGTGCAGGACTTTATCAATGCCGCACGCAGCGAACTGGACGTGATGGTGGGACCCGGACGTGGCAGCGCCGCCGGCAGCGTGGTGGCATACTGCCTGGGTATCACCAAGATAGACCCTATCAAGTACGACCTGCTGTTCGAGCGTTTCCTCAACCCCGACCGCATATCGCTGCCGGATATAGATACTGACTTCGATGATGACGGACGTGGACGCGTGCTGAAATGGGTGGAGGACAAATACGGACACGAGAAGGTGGCACATATCATCACCTATAGCACCATGGCCACCAAAAACTCTATAAAAGATGTGGCAAGGGTGGAGAAACTGCCACTCGAAATTTCCAACCGTCTGTGCAAGGAGATACCCGACCGTCTGCCGGAAAATGCCAAGATGAACCTGAGCAATGCCATAAAGTACGTGCCGGCACTCAGAGAGGCAGAGGTGTCGGACGACCCAAAGATGAGCAATACCATACGCTATGCACGTATGCTCGAAGGCACGGTCAGAGGCACCGGTATACACGCTTGCGGCACTATCATTTGCCGCGACGATATCAGCGACTGGGTGCCTGTGTCTACTGCAGACGACCCTGACAACAAAGGTGAGAAGGTGCTCTGCACACAGTATGACGGACACGTGATAGAGGAGACAGGACTCATCAAAATGGACTTCCTCGGACTAAAGACGCTGTCGGAGTTGAAAGAGGCGGTGGAGAACATACGCCTGAGCCATGGAGTGGAGATCGACCTGGACCGCATACCCATAGACGACCCGCTGACATACGAACTGTATCAGAAGGGACAGACCATCGGCACCTTCCAGTTTGAGTCGCCGGGCATGCAGAAATACCTGCGCGAACTGCATCCCACAGTCTTTGAGGATCTCATAGCCATGAACGCACTCTACCGACCGGGCCCCATGGACTATATACCCGACTTCATCAGGCGAAAGAACGACCCATCGCTGGTGCAGTACGATTTACCGTGCATGGAAAAGTATCTGAAGGATACATACGGCATCACGGTGTATCAAGAGCAGGTGATGTTGCTCTCCAGACAACTGGCGGGCTTCACACGTGGCGAGAGCGATGCGCTGCGCAAGGCTATGGGTAAGAAGAAGGAGGATATAGTAAATGCCATGGAACCGAAATTCCTGGAGGGTGGAAAGAAAAACGGACACGACCCTGCCGTGCTGAAGAAGATATGGGGCGACTGGAAGAAGTTTGCATCATACGCCTTCAACAAGTCGCATGCCACATGCTATTCGTGGGTGGCATATCAGACGGCGTACCTCAAGGCACACTACCCGGCAGAGTTTATGGCCGCCATCATGAGTCGACGTAAGAACGACATAAAGGAGATAACAAAACTCATGGACGAGTGCAAGTCGATGGGTATACCTACGCTCGGACCGGATGTGAATGAGAGTTACCTGAAGTTTGGTGCCAACAAAAAAGGTGAGGTGCGCTTCGGACTGGCTGCCATCAAGGGTATGGGAGAGGGAGCCGCACAGGCTATCATCGACGAGCGAGAGAAAAACGGCACTTATGCTTCTATCTTCGATTTCGTACAGAGAGTCAGTCTCTCTGCGGTAAACAGAAGGGCTCTCGAGAGCCTGGCACTCAGTGGTGGATTCGACGGCTTCGGCATAGCCCGCGAACGCTACTTTGCCAAAAACAGCCGAGGGGAGGAATTTCTCGACTCGCTGCTGCGCTACGGGCAAAACTACCAGGCGGAGAAACTACAGGCACAAAATTCGCTCTTCGGAGCCATGGACACGGTAGAGATAGCCACACCGCCCATACCTGAAACTGAGAGGTGGAGCAATATAGAGCGATTGAACCGCGAGCGCGACCTGGTGGGTATCTACCTCTCTGCCCACCCACTGGACGAATATAAGGTGATACTCAATCACATGTGTAATACCCACTGCCAGGAACTGGAGGATAAGACTCTGCTCATGACCAAGGGCGAGATACGTATGGGTGGCATAGTGACGGATGTGAAGTCGAAATATACAAAGAAAGGCAATCCGTGCGGATTTGTCACTATAGAGGATTTTGAAGGCACAGGTGAGTTGGCTCTCTTTGACAAGGACTGGGCCGACTGGCAGAGTATGCTCAACGTGGGCTGCACAGTGTATATATCTGCCAAGTGTCAGAAGAAATATGAGACCAGCACTTTCGTAGATTTCCATATCAACGACATACAGTTTCTCAGCACGGTCAAGGAACAGCGCATAGACCGCATCACCATCACCATGAATGCCGACACGGTGGACGAGGGTATGGTCAACGACCTATCCACTCTCATACGCTCACACCCTGGGAATACCGACCTGTATATACAGATATACTCAGGCATAGAACACCAGCACGTGATGCTGAGAAGCAAAAGTGTAAGGGTGGACCCACACCAGAGCCTGCTCGACTATATGGAGCAACAGGAAAACATGTCATATCACATCAACTGACAGAAATGTCATATCTTGTCCCTGTGGCATACTATTTGCTAATATTGTGACATCAGCAAAATATACAATAACAATAAACAACAGAGAGAAATGGAAGTAACAATCACCAGCGAGAATTTCGAGAGTCTTAAGAATGGCAACCTGCCTTTAGTAGTTGACCTGTGGGCCACATGGTGCGGACCATGCCGCATGCTCGCTCCCGTAATATCTGAACTTGCCGAGGACTATGATGGCAAAATCGTAGTGGGCAAGTGCGATGTGGAGGAGAACGACGATATAGCAATGAACTATGGCGTGCGCAACATACCCACCGTGCTCTTCTTCAAGAACGGCGAACTGGTAGACCGTTTTGTGGGTGCTACAAACAAGGCTACCCTCGACGAGAAGTTCAAGGCTCTGCTGTAAGCAACGTCAGCACACGCGAACCATCCTGCTGCTCTTCGATACGCACCTTCAGCGTGTCGGGGGGCAGCAGTTCTTCTATCAACTCGGGCCACTCTATCATGCACAGGCCGTCGCCATAGAAATAGTCTTCATAGCCCATGTCGTATACCTCCTCTATGCGATGTATGCGGTAGAAGTCGAAATGGTATACGTCGCACGACATCACTGGTGAGTAATACTCATTGACCAAGGCGAAGGTGGGGGAGGTGACGGCATCGGTCACACCCAACTGCTCGCACAGGGCTCTCACAAAGGTGGTCTTGCCGGCACCCATGGCACCGTAGAATGCCACTACGTCGCCCCGGTGAAGAAATGGTAGAAACTCTTTGGCTGCCTGGGGCAGACTGTCTAAGTGGGGTATTTGTATGGTATGCATGGCTGTGTGGTGTTTATCTCTTCCGACGGGGGGTGAGTGTCACCAGGGGAATAATCATCTCCTCCAGTGATATGCCTCCGTGCTGGAATGTGTCGCGATAGTATGACACGTAATAATTGTAGTTGTTAGGATAGGCAAAGAAATCCTCGCCCGTGGCAAAGACGTACGACGTGCTGATGTTGGGAGCGGGCAACTGTGCCTGACGCGGGTCCTTCACCACCATCACTTCCTTGGGGTTGTAGTTGAGGTTCTTGCCCAACTTATACCGCAGGTTGGTGTTGGTGTTGCGGTCGCCTATGATCTTTATCGGGCGCGAGGCACGTATGCTGCCGTGGTCGGTGGTCACCAGCACACGGTAGGGCGACTGTGACAGCCAACGGAAGAAGTCGGCCATCATAGAGTGGCGAAACCAACTGAGGGTGATACTGCGGTATGCCGACTCGTTGTTGGCCAACTCGCGCACCATCTTCGACTCGGTGCGGGCATGCGAGAGCATGTCGATGAAATTGAACACTACCACATTCAAGTCGTTGTCGGCAAACTGATTGAGTTGACTCATCAGGGCATCGGCTCCGGCGGAGTCGTTGATCTTGTGGTAACTGTAACTGTGGTGGCGGCGGTAGCGTTCTATCTGTGTGCCAATGAGTGGACCTTCGTTCAGGTTCTTGCCCTCATCCTCATCTTCGTCTACCCACAGGTTGGGAAACATCTTGGCTATCTGTGTGGGCATCAGTCCGCTGAAGATGGCATTGCGGGCATACTGTGTGGCTGTGGGCAGTATGCTCATGTACAGTTGCTCGTCCATGTCGAACATGTCGCCTATCTCGGCGCTGATGGTGCGCCACTGGTCGTATCGGAAATTGTCTATCACCACCATCACCACCTTCTCGCCGGCATCGAGCAGGGGAAATACTTTCTTCCTAAACAGGTCCGGACTCATCATCGGGCGCTCCTCATCGTTGGGCATCAGTCCCGGTGTCTTGCCGGGGCGCACCCAGTCCATATAGTGACTCTTTATGTACTTGGCAAAACCATTGTTGGCCTCCTCCTTCTGTGTGTGCAGTATCTCGGTCATGCTGCTGTCGGTGCTGCTCAGTTCCAGTTCCCACCGCACCAGGCGCTTATACACGTCCATCCAGTCGGCCCACGTGCGACAGTCGGATATCTGCATGCTTATCTGCATGAAGTCTTGCTGATAGCCGCTCTGTGTCACCTCGGTCATTATCTCGCGGCGGTGTATGTTCTTCTTCAGCGTCAGCAGTATCTGGTTGGGGTTGACGGGTTTTATCAGATAGTCGGCTATCTTCGACCCGATGGCTTGGTCCATGATATTCTCCTCCTCGCTCTTGGTCACCATCACTACGGGTGTGGCAGGCTGTATCTCCTTGATGTGCTGCAGGGTCTCCAAGCCTGTCAGTCCTGGCATCATCTCATCCAGGAGTATCAGGTCGAAGGTCTTTTGCTGGCACTGCTCTATGGCATCTGCGCCATTGCTCACTGTCACTACCTCATAGCCTTTCTTCTGCAAGAAGAGTATATGCGCTTTCAGCAGTTCTATCTCATCGTCTACCCAAAGTAACAGTCCGTTGCTCATAGTCAAAATCCTTCAAGTTCAAAATATTCGTCCTCCACCTCTACGGCAGGCTGGTTCTTCGCAGGTGCTGCGGGCTCCTCCAGTTCTATGTCGTCTGTCTGCTGTGGTGCAGTTGGTGTCTGGGGCTTGTTGCCGCCCACCGGATTGTCTTCTATTTCTATCTCTATATAGTCGTCGTCCTCCTCCTCGGGGATTTCCACTTCTATGACATTGCTGGGTGGCTCTATGTTGTTGGTAGGTGGTTCTATGTTATTGGTAGGTGGTTCTATGTTATTGGTAGGTGGTTCTATGTTGTTGATAGGTGGTTCTATGTTGTTGATAGGTGCTTCTATGTTATTGGTAGGTGCTTCTGTGTTGTTGATAGGTGGTTCTATGTTGTTGATAGGTGCTTCTATGTTATTGATGGGTGCTTCTATGTTATTGATAGGTGCTTCTATGTTATTGATGGGTGCTTCTATGTTGTTGATAGGTGTCTCTGGCTGCTCTGGTATTTCCAGGGTAGTTGGCTCCTCTACGATGGTAGTTGGCTCCTCTACGATGGTGGTTGGCTCCTCTACGATGGTGGTGGCATCGTCGTTGCCTACTTCTGGCTCGGCATCGTTGCTGGTTGGTGGGATAGTGTCGCCAGGCACGGGTCGTGGGTCGGGTTCGGGCTGGTTGCCCAGTTCGGCGGGTTCAGTCAGCAGATAGCGTCTCGTCACCTTTATTGGTGCGAAGTGCTGGTTGTAATATTCGTCATAGTCGTCGTAACTGAACTGCTGTCCCAGTAGTTCCAGGTTTTTCTCGCTTATGATGATGGGTCGTGCTCCCACGGCACGTTGTGCCACAGCCTCGTTGTTTGCCACCTGTTGGGCGTATTGATGAGCCTCGTCATAGTTGCGCAGTCCTGTCACCATCATGCGGTGCAGTCCGTCTGCATCCTGTATGCTGATATCGAAGTTGCGTACTATGAAGTTGGTGAAGTTGAAGCGTGCCATCTCAAAGAGCAGTTGGTTCTCGCTGAGTGAGTCGGGATGATAGGCATACATAAACACGAATGGAGTATTGCGCTCGTCTATGAACGTGCGGCTCTGTATGGAGTCGCTGTCGTTGAGCACCACAGCCCTGCGGCTCCATATATTGCCCAGGTCGAATTTGCCACCGTGCAGTTTGCGTCCCTCGCTCACGCCTTTCACTATCATACCCGCCATCTCGCTGATACGACTCTTGGGATAGTCCTTCACCACTTGGCGCATGTCTTCCACGCATCCGGTGGCATCGCCTTGGTTCAGCTTGCTCAGACCGCCTATGAAGATGAACTTGTCGCGGTTGGCACCCGTGGGGAATCGTTGTTCGGATATGCGAGTATTGGCACGCACCTGGTCGTATTTGTCGTGCTTGAAGGCCTCGTATGTGGCGGCATACAGTGAGTCTTCTATATGCTCACCCAGACGGGCATTCTCGGCATAGTAGGGGTCGGAGAGCAGTGTAGTCCACTGACTGCTGGGGTATTCCTGTTTCAGGCGTTGCACGTACGTTTCCGCAGTGGCAGTCTCTTCACGTCGCGAGTGTAGCAGGAAGAGATGGTAGTATACATTGTCCTTCTGTTCGTATTCTGGATACTGGTCGAGCAGACGTTCAAACTGTCTGTGGCTCAGTAGCAGATTGTCCAGTTTGTCTTTGAATATCACGCCCGACTGGTACAGAGCCTCCATGATGATGGCGTTGCTTGCCTTCACCTGTTCTTCGGTGAAAGGTATCTGTGCCAGGTAATATTCGCGTTTGTGTGGGTCGTTTTGTGCGCTGTCGTTGCGCTGCCTGATAGAGTCCTGTATCTGTTCTGCCCTGGCTATGCTGTCGAGAGCCTCCTGCGAGAGTTCCTGTTCGCCGCCCAGGTCGCTCACCACGGTCTTGTTTACTCGCTGCCAGTCGTCCACGTTCTCGCGTCGTCCCCACAGTTGCTGGAAGGTGGTTTTACCCTGACTCACAGCCATGGGATTGTAGAAATACCACTGCCCTTTGTTGTCCGTGGCATTGGAGGGAGTGGTGGTGTCGGGCTGTCGTTCGCGGTTGCCGCCATTTTGCGCTACTGTCTGGGCAGCCTCTTGCTCCTGTTGTTTCCTTTTCTCTTCTCTCTCTTTCTTCTTCAGTGCCTCTATCACCCTGTCTATGGCGGCGTTGCGCTCCGTCTCGCTCATCAGTGCCAGGGCTTGCAGCGAGTCTTGCAGGTGTATGGCTTCGGTGTGGGGCACCAGTTCATCGAGCACCACCGAGCGACGGGAGAGTTCGGCATAGTCCTTGCGGTCGCGGTCGAGCAGTCCTATGGCCTGACCGTAGCAGCGTCGGGCGTCGCTGTATTTGTCCTGTTGCCAGTAGATATCGCCCAGACGCAGCAGCAGCACACCCTTCTCCACTCCCGAGCGTGTGCCCTTCTCCACACCTTTCTCGTATGCCTCTATGGCGTGAGTGGTGTCGCGTTGTATCATGTATACATTTCCCAATGCATAGTATACCTGGTCCAGGTAGTCCTTGTTCTTGTCTGATGCTGCCATGCGCTTCAGACGGCTGATGGTCTGACGTGTATTGCCATCGGCAGCCATCACCTCGCTCATGGCTATGCGTGCGTTGAACTCCACCTCATAGTCGGGGTTTTGGCGTATCACATGGCGGTAGGCCTCGTATGCTTCCTTCTTATTTCCCAGCAGAGTCTGTATCTGACCCATCAGGAACCATTCGCGTGCTCTCTGCTTGCGCCTCATCTCGTGTTTGATAACCTGTCTGAGGTATGGCACCGCCTTTTCGTATTCTTTGGTGTGCAGGTAGTAGTCGGCATAGGTATAGTCCCATTCCTTCTTTGCCCGCCAGTCTATAGAGTCGCGTTGCATGTTGCGTATCACGTCCTCGGCATCGTACAGCCAGTCCTGTTCCACATAGCAGCGTGCGAGCCATGCCCGTGCCTTGCCGTATATGGCGGGCTGTGTCTGATACAGTCGGCTCATGTAGGCGAAGGTGGCGGCAGCCTCGTCAAACTGTCCTTTGTGAAACTGCGAGCGTCCCATCAGCATCCATGCTTTCCACAGGAAGGGGTTGTACTCGCGGCGGCTCAGCCATTCTATGTCGCGCTCGGTCTTGCGGCGGCTTTTAGTCCATTCGGGTTTGCGCTTGATGCTATGTCGCTTGATGGCTTTTTTCGATTTCTCTATCGCCTTGTCGAAATTGCTTCCACCCAGTGAGCGGCTCTGCTTGTTGCCTACGGCATACAGAGGTATTATCTCCGTGAAATGGTCCTTGTTGCCCTTCTCCTTCTCCATCGACCCCTCTATGTATGCCTGGGCGCCGTTGTAGTAGGTGTTGTAGCGGGCGTTGAAGGCATGCCACCATCTGCTCTTCGCCGTGTTCTTCTGCGTAGAGCAAGCTGTTGCCATGGCCATGATGATGGTCAGAAGCATTGTAATATGTGAAGCATTGTACCTTCTCACTATTATCTAAATCGGAAAAAACCGTATTTTATTGCGTGAGGCACAAGTTTTTGCCTTTTGCAATAACTTGTGCCTCTTATCCCTGCATGAGTATGAGCAGTTCATCGCGCAGCGCTTCTGGCACCTCTATGCCGCGCAGGGTGAGCGAACGGCACCAGTCAGCCACCTCGCTCTGCTGCATGGTGTATAGTATCTGGCGGAACTCCTCAGTCTCCTCGTCGTTGTACTCGGTGGTACGACGTCCGCGGAAGCGGTCCAGTTCCTCATCGTCGAAATATTCGGGCGCGTGTAGTGCTGCCTCCATGTTGCATTCCTGATAGCAGTGGGCGTTATGTCCGCTGCAACTCTCGCACGATGTGGCAGGCTCCGCCACTTCGCCGCTGTGTCTGCGTGCGAGCATGAAAAAGAGCCACAGTGCCACCAACACTGCCAGTGAGATGATGGCTATGGTCATGGCATGTCGGTGATGGTGAATCCGGCGTGGCGCAGGTGCCGCCAGAATTGTGGATACGACTTTGACACTACCTCGGGATTGTCTATGCGCAGTCCGGGTATGCGTATGGCGGCAGGTGCGAATGCCATGGCCATGCGGTGGTCATTGTAGGTGTTGATTATGGGGTTGTCCATGGGTGTGGTGCGCTCTCCGTCCCATATCAGTTCGCTGTCGTTGGCATCGCGCAGCACAAAGCCCAGTTTCAGCATCTCGCGCTTGAGAGCCTCTATGCGGTCGGTCTCTTTTATGCGGAGCGTGCTTAGGCCGGTGAAATGGAAGGGTATGCCGAGCAGTGTACAGGTCACCACGAAGGTCTGTGCCAGGTCGGGCTGGTTCACGAAGTCGAAGGTCATCTTCGGCGCCAGTGTTATGCAGGGCGATAGAGTGACTGTGGTGGGCACGTTGGGCTTGTTACTCTCGAAACTGGTCTTCACGCCCAACATGGAGAATATGTATCTCACGGCTGAGTCGCCTTGTTTGCTGCCATCGGTCAGTCCCCTCAGATGTATCTCGTGAGGACCGTCGCCCATAAGTGCCATTATCTCATACCAGTAGGAGGCTGCGCTCCAGTCGTTCTCTATCAGATACTGACGCTGCTGGTAATGGCGTGGCTGCACGGTGATGGTGTCGTGGCGAGTCCAGTCGGCTTGAGCACCGTAGTCGCGCATCACACACAATGTCAGGTCTATGTACGGGCGCGAGATGATATCGCCCCTGAGGCGCATCTCCAACCCCTGCCGCATCATGGGGGCTGCCATGAGCAGTGCAGAGATGAACTGTGAACTCACTCCGCCGTCTATCTCTATCTGTCCGCCGTCCAACTGATGACCATCGATGTGGAGCGGAGGATAGCCCTCTGCACCTATGTATTGTATGTCGGCGCCCAGATGTCGCAGGGCATCTACCAGTAGTCCGATGGGGCGCTGCATCATTCGCTCGGTGCCAGTGATGTCGTGGCTCTCGGGCTGAGACGCCAGATAGGCGGTGAGAAACCGCATGGCAGTGCCGGCAGCATGTATGTCGACCACTGTCGGACGGTGGGTGATGGCGCGTATCACCACCTCGGTATCGTCGCAGTCGGAGAGATTCTCGGGCATAGGACCGCCAGCGTATGCATGCACTATTAGTGCCCTGTTGCTGATACTCTTGGATGCCGGCAGGTTGATGGTGGTGCTTATTTGTTCAGGTGCTTGTATTGCGTATGTCATGTCTATCTGGTTTGAACCCTGTTTAAGGGACAAAAGAATACTATGGTTGCGTCATTGGCAGTGCAAAACTATAAATTCAAACGTAATAAAGCAAGAAATATCCGGTTTTTTTCGATATGTTAAGTTTTTTATCGTTAAAATACTCGTTTATGGGCATAGCAAACCTGCTGGTTGAATTAAAATAATGCATACTTAACTTGGCCGATGGGCTTATGA
>CAMHPC010000038.1 GCA_946186945.1 uncultured Prevotella sp. | reverse complement strand
ATAAATCTACCCTTAATCGTGTATTGGATGATAGTTGCGGATTTTAGGATAAAGAGAAAAACACTAAAATTTAACAACCTAATAAAAACGATAAATATGCCGACCAAAAATGTCTTGCAACTGAAAAGTGATGAAGCCCTACAGCTCTTTATGTCCTCAGTCCAGTATCATGGATTTGAATTGCCAGAGTATTTCGACTTTGACAAGGTGCTCGCCTACGTGAAAGAGAGCATCGGCGACAGACCGTACGAAGACTGCCTGAGCGAAGTGCTACCAGATGAATTGGAAAACGTTAATCTTGATATCCTGCTGAACAAGGACGGGCGTTATGCCGTGCGTCCGCTGATGCTTGCTAATCCGTTCCTCTATTACTTCCTGACAAGAGAGATTTGCTGCCCCTCCGGATGGGAGGCTATTCTGCGGTGTTTTGAGTCGTACACAGTGCCGCACCTCACATCGTGCGCATTGCCAGTCATACCGGAGAAGGTTGAGCCGTTTTACAAGTCTGCCACCATACTCAACTGGTGGAACACTATGGAGCAGCGTTCGCTGGAACTGTCCCTGGAATACCGCTATATGTTCGTTACCGACATAACCAACTGTTACGGCAGCATCAATCCGCAGTCTATACTGTGGGCGCTGACCTGCAAGGGCACTGAGCATGAGAACGACAAGAACACGCAACTGGCAAAGAACATACAGACCTACCTTCGCGCTCTGCAGAAAGGCCACAATATCGGCATCCCACAGGGAAGCGCCCTGTTTGACTTCGTGGCGGAGATGGTGCTGGGCTACTCTGACCTGCTGTTGCACGAGGAACTGCAGAGAAAGAAAATCAGCGGTTATGAGATAATACGCTATCGCGACGACTACCGCGTGTTCTGCGACGACAAGGACACGTTGGAGACCATCTCCTACACCCTGCAGTCGGTGCTGGAACAGCTCAATTTCCGCATGAACTCGCAGAAGACGAAGATAAGCGACAGCATAGTGACAGACTCTATCAAGCCCGACAAACTCTTCTACATATACAACACCCCCATCTTCAACAAGAAAGGAGTGGACTTTGACGGTATACAGAAGCACCTGCTCTATATACTGATGTTCTCTCGTAAATATCCTGATAGCGGACAGGTGAAAACCATGCTCTCCGACCTGGACAAGCGCATCATCGAGAAACTGAAACCAAAAAAAGTCACTCCGCGTGAGCATTCCTCCAAGGCGACCAAGTTCACGCTGGACAAATTGAATACTGATTCCGATGTGCTGACTGATGGTGGCGAAACACCGGATATTGATATCTCGGAAGAAGAACTAGCTGAGGTCGATTTTACTGGGGCGGTTAGGTTATTGCCGGAAGAGGACGCTGACAGTAAGCAAAAAAAGGAGATAGAAGTTCCCGGCAGGTTGTGGGAGAACATCCGCGCCATGACTGCCGTTGCCACACAGATAGCAGTGGAAAACGTGAACTGCGCGCACTATGCTCTTCGTATCGTCAGTAGGATGGTGGACTCGCTGAAAGACATGCAGGAGAAGCAGGACATCATCGACAAGGTGTATGCCAAACTCTGCCGTCAGCACAACAATGACTACAACCAACTGTGGTTGCAGAACATAACCTATACGCAGGACAAGCAGAGCGGCAATTCGCCCTACACCATGCGCCTCTGCAAACTGGTGATGGGCGAGAACGATCAACCCATCTGGAACAACGACTGGCTGAAACCGTCATTCGTAGAGAACATGCCATACGACACAGTGGTCAACGAGGACACCCTGAAGAATGTGACGCCTGTGATAGTATTCCGTGAGCAAAGGGCATATCTGGATGCGTTTGATGGTATGGAAGACTTCTTGGAAGAAATGTCGGAAATAGCTTAAAACTAGTGATATGAGCGAAATAAAGCTGACCTGGGGCCAACAGAAAGCCTTTGATACATTCAAGGCTTTTTTGGAGGATGACACCGTGAAAGTGTACATCCTGAAGGGATATGCCGGTACGGGAAAAACCACTCTGATGAGGAAGTTCATCGAGGAGATGCAAAAACGGCAACTTCAGTTCTCCCTGTTGGCCTCCACTGGTCGTGCTGCAAAGATATTGGCCAATGTGACTGGTTGTGAGACTAAGACTGTACACAGCGAGATATATAAGTTTCGGGGCCTGAATCAGGATCTAGAGGAGGAAGTGAAGAAGCGTGATAATTTAAAACAGGACTCTTCGGGTCAGCTGTTTCTCAATTTCGAATTGGATACGGTAGCTGGCGATTCCACGTCCTACTACATCGTGGATGAGGCCTCGATGATATCAGATGCCGAAGATAAGAACACCACCCAGGCCATTTTCGGCTCTGGTCGCTTGCTGACAGACCTGTTCCGATATGATGCAGGCGGAAAATTCATCTTCGTGGGAGACGTGTGCCAGTTGCCGCCAGTATCTCAGAACATATCTCCAGCCTTATCCCAAGAGTATATCGCAGACAACTTTGGGCACAAGAGCATGGAGGGTGAACTGACGGAAGTTGTCAGGCAGTCGAAAGATGTGGACATAGTGAGGTCGGCACATCAGGTAAGAGGTCTCTTTTACGCCCCGCAGCCGTGGAAATGGGCAAAATTCCCTTTCAGGGGCTATAAAGACATACATGTGCTCAATAGCCAGACCTCTCTGATAAATGACTATATCAAGAGGCTGAAGGAATCGGGCTTCAACAATGCCACACTGATTTGCTATTCCAACAAACAGTGTGATGCCACCACCCGCCTGTTGCGACCGTCGTTCGGACACGTCCAGCCCACTTTGGAGAAAGGTGACTTGCTGCTCGTCACCCAGAACAACCTGATTTCCGGACTGATGAACGGTGACCTGGTAGTGGTGGAAGATATCGGCCTGCCTGAGAAGAGGGCCGGCCTGACGTTTTTGAAAGTGTCCGTCAAGGAACTCTTTACTAAGAAGAACTATTCACAGTTGATGATAGCAGAAGTGCTATATGGTAATCAGACGAATATCTTACAGTTTCAGCAGAGGGAACTGTTTATTGACTACTATTACAGGATGAAGGAAAAAGGAATAAAACAGAAATCCAAGGAATTCCATGATAACATGTTTACCGACCAGTATCTCAATGCTCTGCGTGCTGTGTTCGGCTATGCTCTAACCTGTCATAAGGCGCAGGGTGGGGAGTGGGACTATGTCTATCTTGATATACCCAAGAACGTGCCAGCCATAGAAAAGCCATACGTCTATCAGTGGGTGTACACCGCCATGACCAGAGCCAGAAAAGGACTGTATGTGGTGGATAATTTCTGGGTGGTGTAGGATGAACAGATAGACAAACAAAAATACGACATGAATTCTTTGCATATTCAACAATAATCACTATTTTTGCGTTGAAGATAAATGAGTTTGGGAGATGAAAGTTTTAAACAGAATCAATAGCGGGTTTGCTTGATTGCGATAGGAGAGAACTAATAACAGCAAGGTATGGATAAGAAAAAACAAGATATTGCCTATTTCGTGTCTTTCTGCATCGAACAATATAAGAATGCGAAGCATTTAACTGGATCAGAAGCTATGCGACAGTTGGATGAGTATAAAGTGCTTGACTATCTGAGTGAGCATTATGATATACTTCATACCCAGAGCCGTCAGTGGATTCTGGAGGACATAGAAGAGTTTATAAGACTACGAAAAGAAAAAAGCGTATGAGAATATATCATGGTAGTATAGAAATAGTTGCCAAACCCGAACTACGGAAGTCGAATCGTACGCTCGACTATGGCAGTGGATTCTACGCAACAACTTCGTATAGGCAGGCTGAAGATTGGGTGCTTAGGAGAATGGATGAAAATGTAGTTAGTCTCGGATATGTCAATACGTTTGAGTTTGACAGGACCTCATTGCGCAAACTGAATTGTTTGATATTCAACTCTCCTACAGAGGATTGGGTTGACTTTGTGATGCAGAATCGCACACAAAAAGGTTTTACACATTCATACGACATTGTGTATGGTCCCGTCGCCAATGACCGTGTTTATGCAGCCTTCGCACTCTATGAGGGTGGATTGATTAACAAGAAACAATTAATAGCAGAACTAAGGACATACAAACTCGTCGATCAATACCTGTTTCACACAGAAGCAGCATTGCAGACATTGACGTTCATTGAAGCAAAGGAGGTGATAAAATGAGTTTAGATATTAATCAAGACAATCTGTATCTTCTCCTGCCTTCAAAAGTGGCATGGCTTGCGGATATGTTGTCTGAAGACAAGAACATAAGCATCGTTGAAGCAATGAGGATGATTTATTCGTCCGACACATACAAACAACTGGAGAAAGAAACCACCAAAATGTGGCATCTTGGTCCTGTGGCTCTATACCAAGAAATAGACCGCTAGTCATCTTTGTGTTCTACGGACTTAGTCACTCATCTTAGCCTCTATTATGAATATGAAAAAGTGACTAAGATAAGTGACTACGTCACGCCATAGTCTTTGTCATGTAATTAAAAATCTTCCCACAAGAACAATCAAAACAACCAATACCATGTCAGATTTAGGTGGAATAGATATGTGTTACAGAGAAGGTAAGGATGAATTTAGTGAGTGTATGAATGATACAAAAGTGCCAAAACAAATATTAGTCATACCCGACATTCATGGGCGCAGGTTTTGGAGAGAGCCTGTGCATCGTATGATATACGATGTGGACAGGGTGGTGTTCCTGGGTGACTACCTGGATCCGTATCCTGATGAGGGGGTGGTATATTCACCGGAGGAGTTGCGCCAAAACCTGACGGAGATAGTGGCGCTGAAACAGGAGCAACCGGAGAAGGTGGTGCTGCTCAAAGGCAACCACGACCAGCACTATGCTTCGGAGAAATTTCGTGAAACTGGTTGCGGAACGAGGTTTGACAGGCTTCGCTGCCGCGACTATCACAAGTTCTTCAATGACCATGCTGCCCTGTTCAAACTCGTCCACAAGGAAAGGGTGGGGGAGCAGACTTACGTGTTCTCGCATGCGGGCATCACGATGTATTGGCTACACAAGGTTAACTCTATGGTGTGGCATCTGGAGGACAACAAGATTTCTCTCTCCGACGATGAAGTCATTGAGCGGATAAACGCGCTTGACGACTGTGGCATAGGTCAGGAGATGTTGGCCGTGGTGGGGCGCAGTCGCTCCTTCCTTGGTGAGAAGACGGGCAGTGTGCTCTGGGCTGACATAGATGAGCACTCCATACCCCATTCCCACAATGCATACGGACTAAACCAGGTGTTTCAGGTGTTCGGACACACACGGCTGGATGGCAGCATGATGGACATGATAGAGTATGACAATCTCGCTATGGTCGACTCGCAGCGATGCTTCTTGGTAGACGAAGCTTCTGCTAGCAAGATCTCGCCGCTTGACGTTTAAGAATTGACAAAAAACCTTGAAGCAGTTAACCTTTTACCAACATCAGACATAGATAGTGGAAAAGAGATGTATATGAGAACAATAGTATTGCTACTAAACTTTGTGTTCCTGCTGCTCAGTTGCAGGGCTGGCAACAGTAATGAACAGGTGGTGAAGGACGAGGCCGATGCTAAGGAACCGGTCACCGTCATACGCAAGGATACGCTGGGCCTGATAGTGCTCTATCCTCAATATTCGAAGGTAGACCTCGTCTGCGGCACCGTGCCGTCGAAGAGTGACAGCCGTGTCATCCTCTTCGCTGAGGCCGCCTATACGGGCGAGTTGCTCAAGGAGTTCAAGCACTTCAACATCGCTGGCGACCATGTGTCGGCTGGCAAGCGTTATAAGGGCTACAGGTGCAAGCGCAATACTGGCGCGTTCGTCTATTATGGTGGTACTTTCAAGTTCTGCCATAAGGACTATTCGCAGGAAATGGACAGGGCGGCAGCGAATGGCGGGGCCGCCTTCGGTCAGGAGATGATGATTTACAAGGGCCGGCTGGTGGAGATAGCGAGGAAGGACGGCAACAAGAATCAGTTTCGTGCCCTCTGCAACCATGCCGGGCGCTTGTGTATCGTAGAGTCGAAGGGTGTGATGACGTTCGGTATTTTCAAGAAGCAGTTGCTGAACCTCGGCATCATGGATGCTCTCTATCTCGACATGGGTGCTGGTTGGAACCATGCCTGGTATCGCGACCGGGGCAAGATAGTGGAGCTCCACCCGAAGCTCCACGACTACTGCACCAACTGGATTACGTTTTACAAGTGATGGGAATACTATGAAAGAGAAGAAAGATATAAGATAACTATGAAAAAATATTTATTTATACTTTGTATCATACTTACTGCTTGTAAGTATAAAAATGGTTTTAATATACTAGATTGCTCTTGTCCCCACGCCACTATTTGCTTGCAGCCTTACGGCTCTTTCACTGAGCAAGAAGTGAAAAGGTTTCTGCCTACCCTGAAGAAGAATATGGAAAAATATCTGAGTGGGGGCGAATGGAGCTTTGAGATAAGAAAGCCCCTGCCTGTCCCAATCAAGCCTGTAGTAGGGAGAAAGCACAAGGCATCGGACTTTCTGGATATACAACAAGAAGAACAGACGGACAATAATCAGGTTATTGTTGGACTCACCCATGAGGATCTATGCCACGATATACATGGAGTAAAGAATTATGGGATTATAGGACTGAGCTACTTAGATGAAGGAGTGGCAATAGTCTCAGATAAGCGGCTAAAAAACAAATCAGCTGTTTGGAAAGTAATCATACATGAGTTTTGCCATGCTTTTTTGGGCTTAAACCACTGTCCAAATGACGACCCTACTTGCATGCTGGTTGATGCTCACAAGCACAAAGATTTTGCCATCCAGAACAGGCTGTGTGAATCCTGTAGACTTCAGTAGGATACATTCACAGACTTCAGTAGTTCGGCAAACTTATCTGCATGACACCATATTCCGATACAAGTCCTTTCGCGTAGAAACTGCACATGGCGGTCGGTTATCAGAAAGCGCGTGTATTCGCAGTTGATGATAGTCGATGTGCTCTACGGCAATCTGACCAACATATCGCAGAGCCAGCAGCGCGAACTTTACATCGAGTACTTCTACCGAATGAAGGCGAAGGGCATAAAGCAGAAGTCGAAGTCGTTTCGCGATAACATGATGACTGACCCATATCTCAATGCTCTGCGTGCGGTCTTCGGCTATGCTCTCACCTGTCATAAGGCACAGGGTGGGGAGTGGGACCATGTGTATCTCAGCATCCCCCGTAATGTGCCCGCCTTGGAAAAACCCTATGTGTATCAGTGGGTATATACCGCCATGACGCGGGCGAGAAAAGGCCTGTATATAGTAGATGACTTTTGGGTGATATAAACGAGTAAAAAAATAATCACGGCTCGCCTTGTCGTCACTGTCATTGCAACCGTGATTTAGAGGAACAGAAGTTCTTCTTAATGGGTTAACCTGTTGTCTTTTTTTTTGCTTTTGTCCCTTACCTTGCGCCTGTAAGGTAAATAATTGTAAAAAAATGTTAATTGAGAGGGGATTCTTGTTTTTATCTTACAAGAAGTGTATAATTTTGCGTAATTCAATACGTGCAATTTGTGAAAATTGCGAGAAGACATGAAACTAAACTAAGACAATATAGGTATTTATGAACATTCAGGATGTAAAATGGAGGCTTCTATTATCTATGCTAATGCTAATGATAATGGGAGTAAGCAAATCATGGGCGGCAACTTACACTTATGTTGTTGTGGACGGCGACGGCAAAGAAATTATTCGCAGTACAACAACTAATGGAACGAACCAAGCACCAAAAGCACCCGCCGAAATCAATAGTCCGTGGTGTAACCTAACCTACCACACGCTTGCCACTGGAGGCGATGTATATACCATCCTTCCAGGCAACGACTCTTACGTCTATGTGCGCTATACCATTAAGCCTGAGTATGAGAAGTATTTCTCTACCTCGGGCGATGAACATTGGTATAATGCCCATTGCAACGGCAATTACATAAAGGCAACGGCGAAAGACACTGGTGCATATCCCGATGCAATAGTTTCAGCATTTTCGGCATACGACGATGAGTCGTTTATGTGGACACTTGTAGGCGACCCCTATCGTGCAAACCTCTGTGTTAAGACTCATGGCATAGACGAACCGCTTGTGCGTGTGTCTGATAGTGGCACAACACTGAATTTTTCCAGAACCGTCACGGACAAACATTTTATTATCCTCGATGCCGGTTCTGGTGGAGTATCTTTCAGATATGCTACAGAAGCATCCGGTAACAAAGGTGATTTTATCAACAAGGCTAAACCCTTTTGTATTTGGAATACAGATCTTTCCGGTGGCAGAACCAATTCTGGTAACATGTGGACCTTCGTAGAACTCCAGACACCTGTCACAGTGACCTATCACCTCGTGAATGCCTCGACAAGAAATGTGGGGCTTACCATGACAACGGCACAAACTGTTGGCAGCCAACCCTCACTGCCCAACCAGAGTAAGTTGGCTCCCCTGAACTGTACGATCAACAACTCCACCTACTATATCAATGCAAACTGCACAACAACCAATAGCAGCGCTATCGGCGAGCAGAACAACGAGTTTTGGGTGACTTACACTTTCGATGCAGCGAAGTTGAAAGCCAATACCAACATTGAGTTTAGCACAGACTATGACCATGCAAAGTGGATGACGCTGCAGTTTGGAAAAGACAATAAATCATACCTGAAATACGGTAATGGAAAGATTATAAAAGTTAAAACCGCTTCTCCCACTGATGATGGTTATGACTTTGCCTTTATCGGCGATCCGTTCAGTTTCCGTATTGTCAACAAGGAGACCGGTAACGGCATGGACGCGCAGGACGGAGGAGGTACTGGAGGTACTGGCAATCATGATTTAAACCTGACCACCGGTTCCGACAACCGTCAGTGGGCTCTCACGGCTCCATCAACAGGTGGTACTAAAGGTACGAACATGTTTCAGATAATGCTGAGCAGCACTTACGCTGATGCCACTTCGTTATACTGGAATAATGCTTCTCCCGTTTTATTGTATCTTAAAAATAATGATGACAGCAACAACTTGGTGGCTGCCGAGGTGGATGACGCACCGAGGATAACATACAAGATAGTGGACCTCAGTAACAATACCGTCATGCAAGAGGTGGTGAAAAGCAGCGATGGCACCGTGGCTCTGCCCCGCCATCTGCAGAGCCCCATGGCAGAAAACTATACCTACCACGCCACCCTTGATCACGCCACCGACCCTGCCACCCGCAATACCAGCGACATAAGCACTGTCAGTGAAAACACCGACGTGTATGTGACCTATACCGTCAAGAGCAACTTCGCTGACGGTAAGGCGTGGATTATGTATACCTCTGGCAGCAATGGCAGATACATACACCCTGTATACCAGACGGGTTCAGCACAGCCCTCGTCAAAGTGGTGGATGATGAAGGAAATGCACAGAAACTACAGTTCAGACGACGTTCATACCATAACACCGCAGGACTATCCCTTCCTCGACAATACCTATGCATGGCTGTTCAAGGGCGAGAATCCTGACCCGTACAACGCACTCCCGTTTAATAAGGGTGCACAGATGTATATAACGCACTACGACTCCACGAGAAAGACCGACTACCTGACCAGTAACGCTGCAGATGCCAGTCTGGACCGCTATGCCATCCTCTACTTCGACGATGACACCGACAATATCAACGTGACACTGTTCAACAGGTTCAACAGCAAGTATGTGGTATACAACGGCGAGGGACGACTGGAAGCCAGCAAAGATGCTGCCAACCGTGGCACTGCACAGCAGATAGTCATCACACAACTGCCAGAGATTGCCATCAACGTGCTCTACGACGACGAGGTGAGTGACTATGGTATCTCTGCCAAGTTGACGGGCTACTACAAGAGTGGATGTACCTGGAACTGGGATGCAGCCACAGCACCCTTCTTCCTCGACCGTGCCTTCGTGAGCAACCATAAGTTTCACTATGCCATGCCCTCTGCCTTCACAGGCGACGACACGCACCTGATATCGGGAACCGTAGACAATGAGAAGGTATTGGATGACAATACCATCTGGGTCACTTACACCCTCGCAGACAACTGGGGAACACTTACCAAAACAGGAGAAAATGTGGATGCTGATGGCTTCACCACCGACATTAAGCCATCGCACAACCGTAACGAACTCTATTGGTACAGCATACGTGGCATAGATGGAAATAATAAGGATATCTTCAAGGCCTCTACCACAGTGGTGCCTTCGCAGGTGACCAAAGGCGGACTGGCAACCTATGCCGATCAGACAGCAATAGACTCACAGGAAGGCAAACTCTCGCAATGGGTGTTCCTCGGTTCGCCGTACAATCTGAAGATAGCCGAGCGCTACCATGGTTTGAGCAGTTGGCTGGGTATCTCGAAGGATGCTACATTCGGCACTCCGGCATACGTATACAATGTGCAGCCCGACGATGTGGTGACCACATGGGAACTGCTGAAGAACCTCACAGGCACCACCCCCTACCTCTATCTGCGACCCCAACGCGCCCTCTGCGGCGAGGCACCGCTGGTGTATCTCAGCAAGGAGGGTTCAGCCATATCTGCTACAAACTATCTCAAGCCTATCGATGTGAAGTATGTCACCACGACCTCTGCACATACCGTCACCTTCAAACTCTATGACAAGGACGGCAACTATATGGCATTGCCAGAAAACGGCGGCATAGAAGACTTCCCTATGATAGGCGTAGCCGACGGCGACGACATGGAGACTGCCTTCAGCCATACCACGATGGTGCGTCGCTATTGCGAATACAAGTTCTATAGCGATGCCTCCTTCAGTACACCTATCACTGAGGCTACCACCAGCCTCTCCACGGTCTATGTGAAGTGGGACTACACCGACGACGCACCCGTCTTCAGTCATGGCTCCAACCCACGCTCTTACCAATACTACATGATAGGCGTGGGCAGTGCACCTAATTTCAGACTGATGGATGTGGAGGTGGACCAGGACAACCATCATACCTTCGTACCAAGGGAGGGAGTGGTGACACCGCGCGATTATAAACACCAGTTTGCCATCGTGGGCAATCCGTATGCTTTCAAACTCTATAACCGTTCGGCAGGCATCAACATACGACGCACTGCCGACCTCAACCTCACCTTTGATGCTACGGAAGTGATAGAGGGCGAGGAGAAACCAACCACCGAGATGGAGTTTGATATGCCTGTGGACAATGCCACCGTATACAGCAGCACCGAGTGCCACTTCCGCAGTAAGTTCTCTGGACGATACCTCGCAGCCAACACCACCAATTTCTACATGAACGGCACACCCAACCATAAGACACGCTTCCGCTACCTCATAGTGCCGCTGCGCGTGTTCTGGGAGGAGAAGACCACATGGACCGATGATGAGACAAATGACCAGAAGGACTATCGCATGTACGCTCTGGAACTGAACCCCAGCAACTCGGCGCGTACCGCCGACGAACGCTTCGATTCCAACGACCTGCGTGCCACGAACAACAAGATAGGACTGGCATTCGACTTCAACCATGCCTTCTGCAACTATACCTTCTTCAATACCTACGACTGGCACAACACTTTCTTCAGACCCATACCATCAGAGGGACTATCCTACTATGGCGGCAAGGAGCAGACCAAACGACAGTTCTTCGCCACATACAGTGTGGACTGGGAGCAGTTCAGCAGGTTGCAACTCATCGGAAGACCCGATGCCAACAACCCCGGCAATGCCGACAAGGTCATTGAGTTTGCAGGCAAGGGAGGCAAGACCACCGAGGGCGACAACGACTATTACTTCCTACAGGAGATTGAAGAAGGCGGCGGAAATAGTGCTGTGGTCAAAGCCCGCGCCGACAGTAAAGGCACGTATCGCTTTGTCTTCACCGGCGACCCGTACGACATGCAGATAACATGCATCGGGACAGGCGACAACTATAAGAGCATGCCGCTCGGAGCAAAAAGTGTATTTGAAGAGGTAAACGGCTGGAGTGAATATACCAAGGATGGCGGCAAACTGATGATACTGAGCAACGACCCCGACTACACCGTTGTCTCACACTTCGAGATCATACAGCGCAGCAACGGCAACCACGTGTTCTATGTGGTGGACGACCCGAAGGGACGCTTCAACTCATCACTCCACCCGGCAAACAATGAGATAAAGACCCTGATAGCATTTGCCATCAATCCTGGTGGTAATCTATCGGTAAATGATCAGATGGGACGTATCAAAGAATTGCTCGTAGTACCTGCTATACCACAGTATGCCGTGACATGGAACATCGTAGATGCCACTACACACCAGGTGGTAGCCACCGAGACCGAGGCCAATGTGGAGCAGGGCGTGACGATGACATTCGACGACATGCCGCAGGCGCTGCGCCGCCACTACTGCGACTATGGCAATATGTATAGCGACCAGAACTGCACTGCTCAGTATACCGACAACAGCGTGACCGTAGGCGATGAAGCCGTCAACATCTATGTGCCATATACGCTGGATAATGGCGCACCTGAGTTCTGGACAAACACAGAAACAGTGCCGACTACCGAATCTGCCGACGATGACTACTGGCACGAGATCTCGTTCCCGTTTGCCGGAGGAACAGTATATTATGACGGTGGCTCTATCCATTATGACCAGAGTCGAGGGATATCAGAAATCAGAACCTCTTCCGATTGGGACAACTTCAAGTGGGCACTGATAGGTACACCCTATGGCGTGAAACTATACAACAGAGTGGCTCAGAGTTATCTCGCCATAGCAGGCGACAACCTGGAGATGAACAGCACCGGCACTACCTTCGACCTGGTAGACGACTGGCAAGAGAACCTCTGCGCCATCTACGACGAGGTGTCAAGGAAGTATGTACGCAAGAACGTGGGCGTGGACGGTCTGTCAATCTCCGATGTCAACAACTCTTCCGTGACAAGTGTTGAGTTCTCTAACCAGAAGGGTCTGCTCGGCATGTTCCTGAAATTGCACTACTCGGACAAGACACAGCGACTGAACGACGAAGGTACGAAATCTGCCCAAAACGACATAGAGAACATCACCATCTCTTCCTTCCAGAAACTTGGCAAGTCGCTCGAGGAGGTGCTGCCCGAATACTGGAAGCGTGCATTCTGCAACTACCATTTCTATTGGGATAGCAATACCACCGCCGAGAGTTACACAGGGGCACCTGAAGTGAACACAATCACTCAGGAGATGATAGAGAAGTCCAGACAGGATAGCAACAACGATATCTGCATACACATCACCTACGACTATTCCGGCAGTCCGTTCAATTGGAGCCAAGAGTCTGTAGGCGATGAAAAGGGCTATGAGAACAAACACTGGTACTACCTCGTAAACAACCACATCCAGGGTACTGAGGAGGGTAAATTGGTGTTCCGCTCTACCGATCCTATCCTGCGTGTGAGCGACGGACTGGTAAAAGACAGACTCTATCTGAACAACTACGAGTGGGCTGTCATCGGCGACCCGTATGGCTTCAAACTCTTGAACCACTATGACCCCGACCAGAGGTATGATGAGTATATCAATGTGTCGACGACAGAAAGAGATGGCAATAATGAAGGCTACAGGCTGAAGCAGTCGGTGAGCGACACTCACAACAATATTTTCGAGATGATGCCTGGCCTGCACAGCAACAACTTCTGGATACACCCAGTGTATGTATACGACTCCTCTAGGCAAGTGATGGAATGGGAGGACATAGAGACAGGCAACTACAGTTATGTAGGCAACAACTACAACGGCAGCAACGCCATCGTATCCGATATCAAACGCACCCATAAATACCTGCACACCAACGGTGCCGCCAACTTCCGCCTGGAGGTACAGAGCGACAAGACACTGGCAGAGTATGTGAAGTATGCTGGCTTCATCGGCGGTCTGAAGTACGACCTGGTGACTGACGATATGCGGGCAGATGCTGCCGATGATGACCTCACCGATGAGGATAAGCGAGCCATACGTGCCTTGGTAGACGACCCCGACAACATCGAGCAGATGACACAGGGCTACTACCGCATCGTGCCTGACGCATGGGAGGAGAAGGGAGAGCGTCACTATGTACGCGGCTATCTCGATGCACGAGAGCAAAACGCATCAAGTGGCTTCAACCGCAACCTGAAAGTAGAGACTATGGCAGAGGCTGAATATGACCCCGCAAGCATCTTCTGGTTTGAAGAAACCACCGATGGTACCTACCCCCGCTACTTCGTCAGGACCCAGGGACTCGACCTCTATCAGAACCGTCTGGTAGAATCCGGCGATGACCATGACAACTATAAGGTGCGCTATGAGAATATCGGCGCCGCCATCACGCAGTTGAAGGTGGACGACCGCTCAGGCGAACGAGCCGCCAACTACCTCAGCAGTACTGCCTCTACGGAGACCAGCGTCAACCAGTGCTTCGATGAGCAGGCTGGGGTATACAAAACACGCTTCTTCCTGCAGAAGGTGGGAACAGGAAACGATAGTATGATGCCATTCAGAATGAAGGTGAACAAGGGACATGATGGAACACCTATCATCGATGGCAATGAAGCCTACGGCAACCTGCCCTATACCTACACCAGCATCTACGTGCCATACGACCTGCATGTGATAGGTGGACAGGACCAGGCTGGTAACGACCTCTCGGAAGAGAAGTGCGACCTCGTACCTTTTGTTGGCATACAGGAGAGTTACCACCCCGCGTATAGCACAACCAGCGACACCTACTACGAAGAAGGTGAGTGGGCTCTCAGGTGTTTCTCTATCTCGGGCTATCAGACCAATGTTGACTGGGAGGGCAGCAACCTCTACATACCTGCCGGCACACCGGTCATCTTCCGCTCTAAGAGTGGTATGAAGGATGTCACCTTCGAGATACCTACAACCTCACCGTCAAGCCCCGTATCGGCAAACCTGATCAGTGGTACGTACGTCAAGAAGAGCGATGACAATGCCGACATCAAGGTTTTTGGAAAAGAGTCGAAACGTATCAATGAGGTAAAATACTACACCGGACGTGTGGGCTTCTTCCCAAGAACCATCGCCAGTAGTCTGCTCGCAAATAATAAGGTGTACTATCTGGAGAAGACTGACAATACCTCAAGTGCCCAAAGTGTGATGTTCAGTTTCGAAGAGTCACCCTACGACGACGGCACTACCAGCATAGAGAATATCAATACACCACGACAATACGACAGCGAGGGCATATACGACCTGCAGGGCCGCAAACTGGAACGAATAATACAGCCCGGCATATACATAGTAAATGGTAAAAAGAGAGTAGTAAGATGAAGATAATGAAGGGAAAAACAGAGTATATCAAACCCGAAATTGAACTCGTCATCCTCCCTGAGACTTGCAGTTTCAGGGCAGAGGCATGGAGCGTCAACAAGGGAAAAGGCCCGAAGACCGCTTCTACGGAAGAGATAAATATCAACGATGGTTCCGGAACTGTCGATGAAGAGGATGTTCTTTCCAATTCCTTCGAAGGAGGTTTCGACTCCGACTTCTATCACGACTGGAACTTCGAATGATAGTTTCTTCAAAGGGGACAGCACCATCACAGGGCTGTCCCCTTTGTGGTTTCCAGAATACGCACCATACGTGGAATTGCCATCTTCCTGAAATGTAAAATGCGGTCGTGTCACACAAACTTGTGTGACACGAACTTGTTTCAGATGGCTATACCACCGGCGCGCCACACGAAGTCGATGGTGTTGTATGCAAACACATTGCCGGTCTCATCCTTCTTGTTCTGGTAGTTGTTGTTCCAGCATGCCAGTCCATCATCGCCGCAGTTGCGCACGGAGCAGTTGTACACTGTAGCATTGCTTGTGCCCTGACAGAAGTTCACTCCATCGGCCAGGTTGTTGCGTATGCGGCAGTTCACCACTTTCACCCCGTCGCTGGTGGGATTGGTGTCGGGGTCGTTGTAGTCGCCAAACCAGAATCCGCATTCGAAGTGTTCTTCCCACAGATCGTGCAGTACCGACCCCTCGCGGAATACGTCCATGAATCCTTTGTATACGGCATTCTCGCCATAGCGCGAGCGCAGGTTGGAGTTCATGTAGAAGTGGCATATCTCCATGTTGTTCATCACGCTACTGCCTGTGTTCGATTTGTTGCCGCCTGATATGCCGCCGCCGAAAGCCTGGTCGCTGGTAAACTTCAGGTTGGTATACCAGATGCCGGCACCTGTTATCTTTACGTCGTGCGAGGTGATAGACCACATGCTTGCCAGTTTCCATGTACCCTCGGGTATATATACCACACCACCCACGGCTGTGGCGGCAGCCACAGCGCGGTTGAAAGCCGCCACGTTGTCGGGGTTGTTGGTGCTCGCTCCGTAGTTGGTTACGTCAAATACCGGTCTGCCTGCATCGCTGACGGCAGGGTCGTATGGTTCGGGCACCACCTCTGTTTCTATGAAGTCTATTCCGAAACCGGCACTTCCCTTGCTCACTATCTTTATGGTGCTGCCAGGCTGCATCATCTGGTGCAGGCGGAAGTGTGTCTCGTCGAATGCGAAGCACCCTATTCCCGTGGGTGTGTCTTTGGGGTTGCCTATCTCGAAATACTGCCACATGAAGTATGACGTGATGTTCACCGTCTGGTCATACAGCCCGTTCACATACACATCGAAGGCTCCGTCAATGCCTGTGCCGCTACTGTTGTCGGCCAGGGTGAAGCGTGCTGTCACACCATTGCCGTATGTGCCTACTGTCCACTCTACGCTGGCTCCTGCGGGCAGGTCTACGTATGCTTGGTGGGATGCCTGAGATGCGATGTTGCTCTTGGCCCAGTCGGCGGACACCTTGATAGAGGCGCCACCTGCAAGTGTGGCTTCGCCGTTGGCATTGCAGTCATAGCGGGTGTAGGGCACTTGGGCTCCGTATATGGCGGTGCCACTGTTGTCGGGTTGCGGGATGGTGAACGAGTCGGCCACGCTGGCCATCGCTCCCGTCTGCATACATAGTGCCAGCAGTATGCCGGCATGTCTCTTGATGGTAGTATTCATTATATTCTTTTTGTGTTTAGGTTATACAACTGGGTGTGATCCTTTTGATTGCAAAATTAGGCCTGGAGCCATGGAAATGAAAGAAAACTAAGGCTTGTATAACCCATATTACCGTTATGCTATTCTGTAAACGTCTGAAAATAAGGTATTTGGTTGAGCGCGTTTACAACCTTTGTATAACGGAAATATTAGTGCCTGAATAATTTGTAGGCATGCTGGCATGTCCGGTAAAGGGACAAGAGAAGGTGGTGGCAGTAAGATAAAAACTCTGCTATGCCGGAAATTACTCCCCCCTTCTCACTCAAATCTTCATGATATAGTTCTCAAACTCATCGTTGGGCACGTCAGACTTGTTCTTCACACGTGTCTTGTACGTGTTGATGGTGTGAACGGAGTAGTTCAGGAAGTTGGCTATGCGCTCGCTGTCGGTGACGCCTAAGCGGATGAGGGCAAAGATGCGCATCTCTGGAGTGAGCGATGTGGCGGTGGCAGGCTGCTTGCGGTCCTTCTCCGGGAAGAGGGCATTGAAACGCTCGATGAAGTCGGGGAAGAGTGAGAGGAACGTCTCGTCGAAGGCACTGAACATGTTCTCGCGTTCGCTGTCGATAGTGCTCTCGCGCAGCATGTTTCTCAGGTCATCATACTGCCGTGCCACTATCTTGCGCTCAACGGTCTTGTACAACTTCTCCACGTGTTTGATGTATTCGGAGTTGAAATAGAACGATTTGCCTATATATTCATCCTTGATATGGTTGGCTTCGGAGAGTAGGGCATTGCTGTCCTCCAACTGCTGGCGTGCCTCGGCGAGTTTGCGGTTCTGCCTGCGGAAGAATACTATGCCGGCAGCGAGTGCCAGCACGAAGAGCAGCGATATGATACCGGCTATGATGAGCAGGTTACGCTGTGAGCGCAGCATCTCGTAGCGGTCGTGCTCGATGATGGGCAGTATCTGTCCCACCTGTATCAGACGGTGGCGGGCGTCATAGAAGTTGGCATCGTCGAGTGCCATCTGCACGTAGCGTATCGCCCTTTCCGTATCGCCCCATTTGTATAGTAGTGTGCCGATGAGGCAGAGGGCTGTGGTCTCCTTGGTCACAGTCTCGTTGTCTATTATGGCAGCCTGTGTCAGGTATTCTATGGCCTTGTTCTCATCGCGCTCCATCGACAGCCATCCCAGGCACGAGGCTATGATGGCGTTCAGGTGCGGGTCGGTCTGGTTGCGCTTCAGAAACCGTATCATTATGGGTTCGCTCTCCTCACCCTTGTATTCCTTCATCAGTCGCAGACCTTCGTGGTAGTCGCGCAGCGGGTCGTCTGCACCCAGATACTGCATGAGCGAGTCGGTCATCTGTCCGCCCCGGTCTATGTATCTGCGCTGATAGGGCAGGGCGTGGTTGTAGTCGCCCGCATCGTAGCACAGTCGGGCGCCAGTAGAGTAATAGATGTATTTGTAGTGACTGGAGGCGTGTGAGGGGTCTATGGCCTCGTATTCATCAAAGGCTTCTTTGTATAGTCCGGCAGAGAGCAGGCAGAACACACGGAAGCAGCGCGACTCTACCATCAGGTCGCTGTTGCCCGACTTGTCTGCCAAGGCTATGCAGCGGTCGGCATATACGTAGGCAGAGTCGTATTGGTAGGAACTATACTGACGGTGAAGTTCGGCACACAGGTTGTAGCGTGTGCTGTCGGTCTCTGCCAGTTGCAGCCGTTGGCGCAGTTGGTCTATCTCGCCGCGCTTCTTGTTCTCGTATTCTGTCTTGTGTGACAGACTCTCGTCGAGTCGAGTCAGAGCATCGTCTGTGGCATCGGCACCCTTCATGGTAAGGGCTGTGGTCAGCAGAATTAAAAATGTCAGTATACGTAATTTCATAATAGGCATAAGGAGTTTTCAGACTCATCTGCAAAGGTAGTGTTTTTCCAAAAAACGCAGAATTTTTTGATTATTTTTTTTTCTTTCCTCATCTTTCAGCATAGTTTCCTTCATTTACAGTCCCATATTTTGATTATACAAAGTCAGGCTGATGAAAACTATAACATATTGATAATCAGTGTATGTGTAATAATATAATCCCGATACGGGTTATACAAACCATTGATTTATGTCAAGAACAGATATAAAGCACTAATTTCGCAACAGAAAATGAAACAATCTATCATATTAACAAACAAAACTTAAATCACAATGAGAACAACCTTAAAGACTTTGATCTTGTCGGCGGCACTACTGCCGGCCTTGGGACTCACCTCGTGCAGTTCCCTTGAGGATGGTTCCTACGTAGAGCCCATCACTCAGTATGAGAAGATAGGTGGTACGTGGGTGCTCAATTCTATCACGCAGGTGGATGAGACCAGTTCGCGCTCCATGCCACTCACCGACCAGTTCGACTTCCAGTCGTTCAGCATCTCGCTCAACACCGATGCCGACAACGAGCCCACCACATTCGCCATCACTGGCAATGCTCCCGCCCTGTTGCCCACCTCTGGCACATGGCGTCTCGACAATCCCTTTGTCAATAGCGACGGCTCCTCAGCCATTATCACACTCGACGGCGGTCAGCGTCTCACCGTCACGGCTGTGCCCGGTGCAAGCAGTGCCCTCGAGTTCAAACTCACCCGTACGTCAAACGGCAATCCCTTCGTATCGTACGTGTACAACCTTATACCCGCCAACAATTCATCGGATACAGAAGAATGAACATTAGAACTATGAAGATTATGAAAAGACATATAATGATGACACTTGTGCTGCTGTTCATGTCGGTGGCGGCAAATGCACAACAGGAGGTGGGCAACCCCAAGGTCTACACCGTGCCCGCCGTTTTCTATCCCACCGACGAGGTGACATTCTATTTCGATATGGCCGATGCCGGTCTGACCGAGGGCACCGACCTCTACTGGTGGGTGTGGCA
>CAMHPC010000037.1 GCA_946186945.1 uncultured Prevotella sp. | reverse complement strand
AAGGAACTGAACTTCGTGGAAAGTAGCAATGTACTGGTGAAGAAAGTGAAGTGCAACTTCCGTACAATGGGTAAAAAGTATGGCAAGTTGATGAAAGGTGTGGCTGCCAAGGTAAGCACACTCTCTCAGGACGAGATAAACGAACTGGAAGCCAAGGGACAGATAAAACTGATGGTGGAAGGTCAGGAAATCACCGTTGTGACTGAGGATGTAGAGATAATCAGCGAAGACATACCTGGATGGCTCGTAGCCAATGAAGGCAACCTCACTGTGGCTCTGGAAGTAGAGATAAGTGAAGAACTGAGAAAAGAGGGTATGGCACGTGAACTCATCAACAGGGTGCAAAACATAAGAAAAGACAATGGGTTGGAAATAACCGACCGTATCAAAGTCTTCGTTTCACCTGTCGCTCAAATCTCTGATGCCATTGATGCCTTCAATGACTATATTAAATCTCAAGTACTGGCAGATATTATAGTGGTAGGAGAAAACAATGGAACAGAGATAGAATTTGATGATTTCAAAGCCAATATCTTAGTGGAGAAAATTTCTAATCAATAACATAACCTAAACCTATGGCAGAAAAAACACGTTACAGTGATGAGGAACTCGAGGAGTTTCGCAATATCATAAACGAGAAACTGGCTCTGGCCAAGAGAGATTATAATGAGATGATGCGCCAACTCAAAAATGCCGATGGCAATGATGTGGATGATACATCACCCACATACAAGGCATTGGAGGAGGGAAGCGTAACACAGAGTAAAGAAGAGATAGTTCAGTTGGCATCAAGACAGCAGAAATTTATACAGGGTCTGGAGGCTGCCCTGATAAGAATCAAGAACAAGACATACGGCATAGATCGTATAACTGGCGAGTTGATACCAAAGGAGAGACTGCGTGCCGTGCCTCATGCCACACTGAGCGTGGCATCTAAAAATGCGCGAAAGAAATAAGTAATGACCTACGCTTCTCTAAACAATAGTAAAGCAAAGGGATGGATGGCCTTGGCAATAGTCTTGGCCATTCTCGTTGTCGACCAGGTAATAAAGATCTGGGTCAAGACCCATATGTGCCTACACGAGTCGATACACGTCACCGATTGGTTCTACATCAATTTCGTAGAGAACAACGGTATGGCATACGGTATGACCATCGGACCAAAATTGCTGCTCAGCATCTTCAGAATCGTAGTCGTAGGTGCCATCAGCGTATATCTGTACAGACAGGTGAAACAGGGTGCCAGATGGTTATATGTGGTTCTCCTTGCCATGGTGATAGCAGGTGCAATTGGCAATATCATCGACTCTATGCTTTATGGACTTGTCTTCTCTGAGTCTACTCCATACGATGTGGCACAATGTGTGTCTTTTGGCGACGGATATGCACCATTCCTTAAAGGAAAGGTGGTGGACATGTTCTATTTCCCTATCATCGACACGCATCTGCCTGATTGGTTGCCGTTTTTCGGAGGAGACCATTTCATTTTCTTTTCGCCTGTGTTCAACTTTGCTGATTCTGCCATCAGCGTGGCAGTGATTCTGTTATTGTTGTTGTGTCGTAAGGAATTGAAAAACATTTCTTTTTCAAAAGGCAAAGAAGACGAAAAGACCGCTCAGGCCGAAATAGACAAAAAAAATGACTAACAGGAAGAACACATATCATCTGTTGATACTAATGGCATGTATGACGTTATTTTATGCATGCAAGCCAGGTGTGCCCGGTGAGTATATCAGACTAGGAAAGATGGAGGATATTCTGTATGACTATTTTATGGCGGATGCCATGGCCATGGACGGAAAGGATTTCAATGAGCGACAGAAACAAAGAATGGAATATCGTGCATCGGTACTGAAGAGATACGATGTCACACAGGCTGAGTTTGACTCCTCACTCGTATATTACTTCCGACATTCCGACCGTTTGAAAGGGATTTTTCAGGATGTGTCTAAACGTATGTCCGACGAAGCCATCGCTTTAGGCTCTTCTGTCAATGACCTCAATCTGTACGGAGCAGATGCCACGGCAGGCGATACTGCTACCGTGTGGCGTGCTTCCCGAACCTGTGTCCTATTGCCTAACAGGGGGGAGAATGTAATTTCGTTCAGTCTTGATACGGATACTGCTTATTATCCTGGCGACAAACTGACACTGCAGATGGATGCCGAATACATCATACAAGAAGGCATGAAGGACGGAATAGCAATGCTTGCCATAACACTTGGCAACGATAGTGTGGTAAAACAAACACAGCACATTTCTTCCAATACCAGTTATAACATGCAGATAGCAGACAAGAATCATAATGGCATAAAGAGTGTGAAGGGGTTTGTAGCACTGTTGCAAGGACAGAAAACCAAATACTCTAACACTTTACGTATACTGTGCTTGAGCAAGTTGAGACTGGTTCGAATGCACGAGAAAGAGGATGAGAAGAAAGACGGGGACAATAGTGAAATGAACAAGGTGCAAGACGAACAAACTGTCTCTCACGATACCATTACTTCTGAAAAGAAAGAAGACAACAGAAACAATAACTCAGGTGACATAAGGAAAACCATTACTCCCTCTACACCTGATACTGCTCGCAGAAAGGCCTTCTTCGGAAATAGAGGAAGCAAGATAGAAAAAAAATAATGATGCAGCGAAAACGTCATTTTAGAAAAATAGCCGTTCATGAGGCACAAGTGGAAAACGGTGTCATCAGACCTGCTATCGTGGTTCTGGATGATGACATAGTGATAGAATGCAGACCACTGTTGTATGAGGAAGAGCGTACAGAATGGTGGGGCGGAGAATACGTAGCTCATAAGAATAAGAAAATAACCAAACTTAATAATTACTAATATGCTGACAGTTAATGAATTGGAAGACCGTCTGATAGACCTGGCTTTTGCCGAGGATATAGGCGATGGAGATCATACCACTTTATGTTGTATACCCGCAGATGCCATGGGACGCTCACGACTGCTTATTAAGGAAGAAGGCGTGCTGGCTGGTATAGAAATGGCGAAGAAAGTGTTTTCACGTTTCGACCCTGATTTGCAGGTCGAGGTATTCATAGAGGATGGCACAGAGGTACACCCCGGTGATGTGGCAATGATAGTAAGTGGAAGGATACAGAGTCTGCTGCAGACAGAGCGACTTATGCTTAATATCATGCAGCGTATGAGTGGTATTGCCACACAGACCAGAAAATATGTGAAACTACTGGAGGGCACACATACAAGAGTGCTGGATACAAGAAAGACTACGCCGGGACTGCGTATGCTGGAAAAGGCAGCAGTGAAGATAGGTGGCGGAGTGAACCATCGCATCGGCCTGTTTGACATGATACTGCTGAAAGACAATCACGTGGATTTTGCAGGCGGAATATCCAATGCCATAGAACGTTGCCACAATTATCTCGAACAGAACAATATGAAACTGAAAATAGAGATAGAGGTGCGCAATTTCGATGAGATAAGACAAGTGATGGAGAAAGGCGGAGTGGATCGCATCATGCTTGACAATTTTTCTGTTGAGGATACGCGCAAGGCAGTAAAGATGATTGCAGGCAAGTACGAGACAGAATCATCAGGCGGTATCACTTTTGACACTATACGTAGTTATGCCGAATGCGGCGTAGACTATGTGTCGGTTGGTGCTCTCACTCATTCTGTGAAGGGCTTGGACATGAGTTTTAAAGCATGCTGATAACTTCACTCATATTAGTCGCACTCTCATACCTCTCACCCGTCAGTTTTCCGATATCTCTTGCAGGCAACTTCGGTGAGCCGCGTCCGAACCATTTTCATGGCGGACTGGATATAAAGACACAGCATGAGGAGGGAAAACCTATACATGCCGTGGCTGAGGGTTATGTGTGTAGGGTGACAGTCTCGACTACAGGTTATGGCAATGCAGTATATGTACGTCATCCCGATGGCCATACTACTGTGTATGCTCACCTACAGCGTTTTGAACCTTCTATCCAATCCCGTGTGAAACGGTGGCAATACGAGAATCACTCGTGGGAGGCGGATGTGCCATTCCAAGCCAACGAATTTCCCGTCAGACAGGGGCAAATCATCGCTCTTAGTGGCAATACAGGTTCGTCAATGGGTCCACATCTTCACCTGGAAGTTCACCAGACCGACACATGGGACATGTACGACCCACTGGAATTTATATCGTCTCAGGTGCACGATACACAGGCACCGAAAGCACATGCCATCATGGTATACCCTATCGAAGGTAAAGGCTCTGTATGTAGTGGGTATACAGCAAAACGCTTCGATTGGGACAATGACATTATTACAGATACGATAACGGCATGGGGTGAGATAGGTATTGCTCTGCTTGCTGATGACTATATGGAGGACTCGTCAAACCACTACGGCGTTCGACACACTACGCTGTATGTAGATGGCAATGAGGTGTTTGAAAGTGATGTCAACGGCATCCCTGTCAGTCAAAACATGATGGTGAACTCTTGGGGGGACTTCGACTATTTCGAGAAGCATCACGAGTGGTTCATGAAATCTTACATCGAACCGGGCAACACTCTTTCTTGTATCACTGCAGACAAAAATAGGGGCATCATACATATCGACAAAGAAAGAACATATTCACTACGCTATGTGCTAAGTGATTTCTTCGGCAACACTAAAGAGTATAAGTGGAACATTCGTGGGGTTAGACAACAGTTGAGTTCTGATACAGACCACGATAATACCGCTACTGCACTGCAATGGAATGACGATTGCAAGGTGCAAACGGATGGTTTACGTATCATTATACCTCAAGGTAATCTCGCTAAGACTGTCTACTATAAGTTAGAAAAAAAGTCTGGTGAATATTCAATGTGTTATTCTTTGTTCAACCACCCTACCCCACTCTTCGATGCAGCAATACTGTCCATTGATCTTACCACAGATACCAAGTCTTTATATCAAAAGATGTATATATCAAAAGACGGAAAATACTTAAGTGGAATGGTTCTGGCTGGCAAGGTGGTGGCAAAGACAAAAGATCTGGGTGGATGGTTTACCGTAAAATGTGACACTTTGCCACCCGTCATTAAAGCCAAGGAGTTTAACGAGAGTAAATTGGTGATAGATGTTTTAGATACACTTTCGGGGGTGTTTAACGTAGAGGGCTTCATCGATGGTCAATATGTGCTATTTGTACCTCAACCGCGCACCTCTCAGTGGTATTGCATGCTCAACCAGTCACCTATCCGTAAATGCAACAGTCAACGCATTCTGAAAATAGAGGCTATAGACAGAATAAAGAACAGTTCGTCTTTTTATTCAACCATAAAATATTAGATACTATGAGAAAATATGTTGTTTTGTTATTTTTCCTGCTTGGTATCAGAGCTATTGCATGTACCAACTTTATAGTAGGCAAAGGAGCGTCAACAGACGGCAGCGTCATCTGCACTTACAATGCTGACGACTATGGCATGTTTCAGACACTTGCTCATTATCCTGCTGGCACTCATCCTGCCGGCACAAAGCGTCCTATATATGATTGGGACACTAATGAGTACCATGGTGAGATAGATGAAGCACCTGTCACATACAACGTGATAGGAAATATCAATGAGTTTCAGGTTACTATCGGTGAAACCACCTACGGTGGAAGAGAAGAGATGGTAGATTCCACAGGCATACTGGACTATGGTTCGCTAATCTATGTCACACTGCAGCGCGCCAAGTCTGCTCGCGAGGCTATTCAGATAATGACCTCGTTGGTCAATAAGTATGGTTACAATTCTGAAGGTGAAACCTTTACCATCTGCGACCCCAACGAGGCTTGGATTATGGAAATGATGGGCAAAGGACCTGGCTCAAAGGGTGCCGTCTGGGTGGCTATACGCATACCCGATAATGCCATATGCGCACATGCCAACCAGAGCCGCATCACTCGTTTCGATATGAAAGACAAAAAGAATGTGATGTATGCCAAGGATGTGGTGTCATTCGCCAGGGAGAAGGGCTGGTATAATGGCAAGGATGCCGATTTCTCATGGAATGAGGCATACGCAAAGCCTGATTTCTCTGGAAGGAGATATTGTGAGGCTCGTGTATGGAGTTTCTTCAATCATTTCACTGACAATTTCGACAAGTACCTGCCGTATGCTATGGGTAAGGAGAAAAATTGCGAACCTATGCCCCTATGGATAGTTCCCAACCATAAGGTCAGTATACAGGAGGTGGCAGAATGCATGCGCGACCATTATGAGGGCACACCACTTTCTTTAGATCAGGATATAGCACAAGGTATATGGAACATGCCTTATAGGCCTACACCGCTGACATTCGAGATTGACGGAAAGAAATATTTCAACGAACGTCCTACCTCTACTCAACAGACTACATTTTCTTATGTCAGTCAGATGCGCTCGTGGTTGCCCAACGCCATCGGTGGTTGTATGTGGTGGGGTAACGATGATGGAAACATGGTGGCTTACACTCCTATCTACTGTGGTATGACAGAGAGACCAGAATGCTATAACACGCCAGGAGCAGACGGAGTGAACTTCTCAGACAAGAATGCCTTCTGGGTGTGTAACTGGGTGGCAAATATGGTTTATCCCAGATATTCACAGATGTTTCCTTCACTGAAACAGGTACGCGACTCCTTGGAGCAGTCTTATTTTAACCTTCAGGCAAAGGTCGAGCAAGAGGCTCTCACTATTTATCAGAATGATAAAGCCAAGGCAAATAAATATCTGAACGACTACAGTGTAGAAAAGGCACAGCAGATGTTGGCCAGATGGAAACAATTGGCTATATTCCTGATAGTGAAATACAATGACATGGCTGTAAAACCCGAAAAGGATGGCAAATTCCTTCTCACAAAATATGGTCTTAATGAAAAAGTGGAACGCCCTGGATACAGTGACTATTTCCGAAGGGAACTGATCAAGCAAACTGGCGACAAGTTTGAATATCCTGAAGAATAAAACACATAATAACATTTGCGGCTAAGAAAACAGTTCTTAGCCGCAAATGCTATTTATTGCTTGAACACTACTATAGTATCGCCCATTTTTATCTTGGCACCAGCCTGTAGTACTATCATATCTTTGTCATTTATCGGCACACCATCTATCATAGTCCCGTTCATTGCTTTGGCATTTGATATGAACGTGCGCAATGACCCGTCTGCTTGTCTGAGAACCCGTATCAGCACATGCTGTCTGCTCATGTATGGGTCGTTCACGTCGAGTTGTATGGTGGCGGATGATGTGTGAGCTTTTCTGCCGACTATATTGTCGCCAATCTCAAGATTATATTCACGACCGTTGACGAGCAGAAGCCCAGGTGCATCAATGCTCTGTGCATCAGGCATGATGGTACGACTGTCGTTGTCTGCACTCTCGTGTTTTGGAAGTTCCACACGAATGGCATTCTGACACTTCGGACACCTAACGACACCGACACCTGTTGCCGTATCGTCAAATATTGCATTGAAACGACAGCCACATTTGCATGTCACTGGTATTTTCATCTCAGCAGGCGTTAAATAAGATTGACGTCAGACTCTATAGTGAAGCCCGTTCCGTCATCAAAAGTAGCGTCGTTCAGATTGACATCTGTATGTGGCATATCTATGAATTCACCACTGTTGAGGTCTAATATCTCACCAGTGTCAGGAATTCCGTTGCCATTGACATCAGCCATTGCCAGATCGAGTGAACCATCATTGTCTACATCGACGTATGCCACAGTCTGACCATCCACGTCGGTAGTGTATACGTCCATGGTTTGCCCGTCCACATCTATTACATTGTGATCCACCTGAACATCTGTGGGTTCTGTCGTGCCTACTACGTCTTCCAAAGAGTTATCATCTACTGTGACATGCACATTTATGTCAACGTGAGGATTATTGGCATCAGCCAGATTGTAAGTATCAACCTGAGACACATCATATTCGGTGTGCACACTTTGAGCATAGAGATTGCGATCTGTATTGCTCATCTGATTCCACTCATTCTCATAATATGTGCCATACACACCACCGTGCCATGAGAACACGCCACCAGGACCCACCTCGGCTCTTGCTGCAGCAAAGGCCTCTGAGAACGACATGTGGTCATCGACATTGTAGGCTATGGGCGCGTCCTGATATATAGGAGCATTCTGATGATGAACCACAGTGACATGTTCCACTACAGTGACCCTTTCTACTTCAGCATTATTAGTGTTGTTGGCTGCGGTCTTGCCCTCTACAGTAGTATCCTGTTTGCCTTTGTCCTCTGCCTCCTGGGGTTCATTTGCTTTTTCTGCCTCGGCCGCATCCTTCAGTTTCTCTGACATATCAGCAACTGAAGAAGATGCAGTTTCAAGAGCGTCTTCTGTTGCGTCAGAAGAATTCTTGTTAGATGCCAAAGCACCAGTGGCATACATGGCACCTGCACCAACGAGCAGACCGCCTATACCACCTATAGATACCATCTTCCATGGGTTGGAACTACCTTGCACATCGGGAACTATGGTATCAGAGCCATTGTCGAAGGAAGGAGGTGTGTTGAAATTCACATTATTGTCAATTGGATTCATAGTTGTTTTATTAAAAAGGTTGGTTTGTTACTTAATATACTTAGCATGGCAGTACGGACACTGTTTTGGCAAATTGTCGTAGAAGGAGTAGTTACCCATATAGTGTCTGCACTGGTCATTGGGACATACGCATGAGTGTTGAAAATCGTCCTGTATCTTTTCACGCAATTCGGGCAAACGTCCTGCATCGAGCCATGACTTGACAAAAAAGAAGATAGTGGCCACTAATGCTACACCGTACAAAATGGCTGTTAGCGTAGTAAAATCGCCCTCCCTGCCGAAGAAGATACCCACTGCAATGGCACCCATAGAGAAGATGCCTGTGATACTTTTCAGTGCAGCCGACTGTGCCTGTTTCTTGTTCAACTGTTTAATGGCTTCACGATAATCATCGAAAACAGTCTTTAGTCCTCTCACATCAACCATTTGGGGCAGCAAGGCCTTCACAGGCTCCCAGTCAAGTAAATAGTGATGAATACCCATCTCTACTCTGTCGCCTGGTTTCACAGTCTTTCTATGTACCTCTACCCCGTTGACATAAGTGACATTTTGCATTTTAATATTCTCGAGTATCATGGTGCCATCATCCTGCAATTCCAGTAGCAGATGTTGTCTGCTCACAGACTGGTTGACACTCTGTTCTGCACCAGCACACACATCTTTTACTACTTTGCCTTGATCATTTATCGATACGAGGTGGAGCCGAGACTTTCCCTCTTCGCGCCCTACGATGATTTTCATTACTTTACAGAGATTAGAAATTCTGGTCTGTATTCAAAGTGCATTGTGTCATAGTGATACCAGCGTCCACCCCAGATGAAGCCATGCTTCTCAAATATCTCAACTATCTCCTGAGGTATCTTGTTCTCGTATTTCAACTCGTCCATTTCACCAGCCCCGCGGTTAGACCACTGCCAGTAGTTGGAATACTTTGTACAGATGTCTATGGCAATGCCATAACTGTGTGCACTCTGTCGGTTGGCACCACGCACCTTCCTCCAATAGAAAGTAGAAGATTGATCGAAATACTTCCTCAGTTCAGGATGCTGTGAAAGTTCGGCAGCCACTTTCTCCAACTGCTTCGCAGCACCGTTAACCTTGGTAAAAGGCAGAGACTGTCCAAACCATTTCACCCGTACAAGGTTGGCACGAGCAGCGCCCTCGCTGGCACCGTACATCTTCTTGAACAGTGGCTCACTCCTACCCCTACCAGCATCTTCCAGGTAGTCTGGCTTTTGAGAATTGCGATTATACGACATAGAAAACATATCTTCCACGTCACAATCGTCCATCATCACTACAAAAGATTTCTTCTTATGATCATCGTATACGATTGAAGTATTGTCGGGGAAGACAATCTTGTTGTCCACATATTTTAGTTTAAAGTCGGGGTAAGCAGCGATGATACGTCTGGCACCCTCAGGGATATCGGCAGTCTCCTGGACTTTCGAGTCGTTTTCCGAAACGGTAGTCCGAGATGCATCCACATCCGGCTCGGCTGTAGAAGTCTGTGCCTTTCCGCAGGCAACTGTCATCATCGCGACAACGAAGACGACTATTGAAAAACATTTATTCATGTTCATAGGCTACATCAATCCTGCTTCTCTTGCTTCTTTTTCAGCCTTCAGGCGTTCTTTCTCTGCTTTCTTAGCCTCTTTCTCAGCCTTTTCCAACTTCTTCTTCATTTTTTCCTCAGCCTTGCGCTTCTTCTCTTGTTCCTTTTTCTGCTTCTTCAGCTCCTTCTCTCGTTTTTTTGCCTCTTTCTCTGCTTTCTTGGCTCTCTTCTCAGCTTTTTTGGCTTCTTTCTCTGCTTTCTTAGCTGCTTTTTCCGCTTTTTTCCTCGTTTTTTCTATCTCCTTCTGAACCTTCTCTTCCATCTTCTTTGCTTCTTTTTCTGCCAAGGCTTTAGCAGCCTCAGTCTCTTCATCGACAATAGCGGCAGGCATATCTGTCAGATTAGCGGGAGTAGTCTCATCAACCGCCTGAGCACTTACGTTAGTCGTGAAAACGAATGCGGCGATAGCGGCAAAAACATTTTTTTTCATAATAGTATTTGTTTTGGTTTAAATATTAAGGCGGAGACACTTTTTCAGGTCTCCGCCAAATTGACTTTATTAGATTACAATTTCAGACTGGCTTTGATAGCTTCAATCTTGTCTTCGGCATCCTTCATGCAACGTTCATAGCATCCTGCGCACTTGAAAGTTGTGTCCTTTACTTCTATGTAGAACTTAATCTTAGGTTCTGTGCCGGAGGGTCTTACACTTACCTTGGTATCATCATCGCAGAACCACTGCAGCACATTGCTTGTTGAAGGCATATCGAGTTTGCAAGTCTTTCCATCGATGGTCTTAGCCTCAAGGGTCTGATAATCCTTCCACAGTACTACCTTGGAGCCACCCAGTTCCTTGGGAGGATTGTTGCGGAAGTCAATCATCATCTGTTTGATTTCGTCAGCACCGCTCTTGCCGGGCTTCACTACATTGACAGTAAACTCTCTGGAGAAGCCGTATTCTATGTAGATATCCATGAGCAAGTCATACAGGGTCTTACCCTGATCTTTTGCATATGCACAAATCTCAGCCAGCAGCGAGCATGCAGACACAGCATCCTTGTCTCTTACGAAGTCCTGAGCCAAGAAGCCATAACTCTCCTCACCGCCGCCAATGTATTGCTGCTTGCCCTCAGAAATGGCAATCTCTCTTGCAATCCACTTAAATCCGGTGTAGCAGTCGCGCATTTCTATATTCTGCTTGTCGGCTATCTTCTTTATCACCTCTGTAGTCACAATGGTCTTCACGATGAAGTCAGAATCCTTCATCTTGCCCATAGCCTTGCGGTTGGTGATGATATAGTAGAGGAAGAGCAGACAAGTCTGGTTGCCATTGATAAGCACCCACTCACCTTTGTCGTTCTTGCATGCCATACCCACACGGTCTGCATCAGGATCGGAGGCCATCACTATGTCGGCATCCCACTCCTTGGCGTCACGTAAGGCAAGAGTCAGAGCCTCAGCATTCTCTGGATTGGGACTCACCACTGTCGGGAAGTCACCACTCTTCACCATCTGCTCCTTGACACATCTCACATTGTCGAACCCCCAAAGTTTCAGCGATTGTGGGATGGACATCATGCCTGTGCCATGCAGAGGTGTATATACTATCTTCAGGTCGTGCTGGCGTTTAACCACCTCGGGATCGATGCAAATAGTCTTTATCTGTTCCAGATAGATGTTGTCTATTTCCTCGCCTATGATTTCTATGAGTTCGGGATTGGGTTCAAACTTGACGTCATCGATTGTCACCTTGTTCACTTCATCGATTATACCTACATCGTGCGGAGAGAGCACCTGTGCACCATCTTCCCAGTAAGCCTTGTAACCATTGTATTCGCGGGGGTTGTGCGAAGCGGTGACATTGACACCAGCCTGGCATCCCAGATGACGGATAGCAAAAGAGCATTCTGGCGTGGGGCGCATATCGTCGAAAATATATGCCTTGATGCCATTAGCAGAGAAAATGTTTGCCACAGTCTCGGCAAAAAGACGACTATTGTTTCTACAGTCGTGACATACAACCACACTTATCTGTTCGCGGTCTTTGAAATTCTTCTTCAGATAATTGGCAAATCCCTGAGTGGCCATACCCACAACATAAACATTCATACGGTTTGTTCCTGCACCCATGATACCTCTGAGACCACCGGTACCAAACTCCAGGTCACGATAGAATGCCTCTATCAGCGGTGTTTTGTCTTCGCTGTCAAGCATTTCCTGTACGGCCTTACGTGTGTTTTCGTCAAAAGCAGGAGACAACCATTTCTTGGCTCTTTCCTCGCATTGTGCAATAAGAGTGTTGTTTTCCATTTTAGATATGTTTTGTTGATTAGTATTACAAAAAAGAATATTGCAAAGATAATATAAATCACGAACATAAAAAAACAAATTGTCAATTATGTGATTTTTTTTTGTTCTTTCCGATACAATCGTTAAATTTGCACACATGGAATTGTATTTTACAGGCTTGTTGATAGCCATAAGCACTTTTTTGATTATCGGGCTTTGTCATCCTCTTGTCATTAAAATGGAGTATTATACGGGAACCAAATACTGGTGGACATTCCTTTTGATTGGGCTCTCGTGTATCTTTGTTGCACTTCTGACGCCTGACGTGGTCTTCTCTTCGCTACTTGGTGTGATTGGTGCCTCCCTGCTGTGGGGTATCGGTGAATTGTTTGCACAAAAGAAAAGGGTTAAGAAAGGGTGGTTCCCCATGAACCCCAAGCGCAAACACGAATACGAGGATGTAGATGTAAATAAATGAAAACCACACTTCTGCTGGTTGGCAAAACCACCGACAAACACATTCAGGCTTGTCTGGACGACTACATGGGCAGGTTGAAGCATTACTTGCCTTTCGAAGTTGTCGTCATTCCCGAACTGAAACAGACCAAGTCGCTATCTGAAGGGCAACAGAAAGAGATGGAGGGGCAAATGATTCTCAAAAAAATTCAGCCCACCGACTATCTCGTCTTGCTTGATGAACACGGTAAAGAGATGAGTAGCAAAGACTTCTCCAAATGGTTAGAAAGCCGTCAGATGACTGGGCAAAACCTGACATTTGTCATAGGTGGACCATACGGTTTTTCAGATAGTGTATACGATAGATGCAACTACAAGGTTTCACTCTCCAAGATGACATTCTCTCATCAGATGGTACGAATGATCTTCGCAGAACAACTCTACAGGGCATGTACCATAGTACGTGGTGAACCTTACCATCACGAATAAAAAATGGGCAGAAGGCTTCACAGTCTTCTACCCTCGCAAAAATGATAAATATAGATTAAAATTACTTGTTTGCAATTGCTCCCGCAATCGCGTCTGCAAAGTTACTTTTACTATTACTCTATGACAAATATTTTTTGTGAAATCTTGTTAACTATGTTATTTTTATTTAAAATTTATCACATTCATGTTGCACAACTCTTGATAAATGCGCTGAACAGGCAAGCCCATCACATTATAGTAACTACCCTTAAGTGATGTTACTCCCACATAGCCTATCCACTCCTGAATACCATATGCACCCGCCTTGTCGAATGGTCTGAAATGGGAAATGTAATAATCTAATTCCATCGTTGACAGTTGTTTGAATGTCACTTCCGACTGCACTGAAAATGCACGTTGCTCCTCGCTTGTGGTCAAGCACGTACCTGTTGATACCACATGCGTCCTTCCACTCAATTTCTCAAGCATTGTTTGTGCCTCGAAAGAGTCATGGGGCTTGCCAAGTATTTCTTCGCCTACTATGACTATTGTATCGGCTGTGATAACCAGTTCGTCTTTTCCTATAGACATTCTATAGGCTTCGGCTTTCTTCTTTGCCAAATAGAGCGGCACTTCAAATGCCGGCAAGCAGTCAGGATATGTCTCATCTATACCGTCCATGACCTTCACTTCAAATTTTATGTCGAGTCCGGATAATAGTTCCCTGCGTCTGGGCGAGTTTGAACCAAGAATGATATGTTTTGAGGTCTCCATAGTCTTTATTGTCATGTTACGAGTCGTTTACCAACCAAAGGCTTCAGCGTCGGAGAGCCACATACCCTGAGCCTTCAACACCTGCTCTATTACATCCCTGGCACAACCCTGCCCACCATTTTTCTTACTCACGTATGTACTTATCGACTTTATCTCGCCGCATGCATCAGCAGGACAACAAGGACATCCCACCCTTTTCATAACTTCGTAGTCGGGTATGTCATCACCCATATACAGAACCTGGGTATCTGTCAGCCCGTACTTTTTCAGAAAGTCATCGTATGTCTGTATCTTCACTGCACAGCCCATATATATATCCTCCACCCCCAGGCGTTGGTACCTGTGGAGTATACTGTCCGTATTGCCACCTGTCAGAATTACGATTCTCAAGCCTTTCTTCTGAGCCAATTGAATGGCATACCCATCTTTGATGTTCACTGTGCGCAACGGTTCACCCGTTGAATCCATAGTCACGGTCTCACAACTCAGCACACCGTCTACATCGAAAATTATAGCCCTAATTCCTTTCAGATTATAGTTGATCATACCTATTCATATAATGAGTGTATACTATCTGTCATGACACGGTATATTTCCTTAGCCTTGGGATAGTCGTTCAGTTCCTCTAATTGTTTTGAAATGACATTCAAGTCATATCTCACTGCAGGTCCTGTTTGCGCCTGCAAAGGCTGCATGTCATGAACCTTACTGGCGGTCTCATCAATCAACGGCAATAGGGCGTCGAAGGATACATTGGCACGTGAAAGAATTTCACGTGCCAATTCATAGCAGTGATTGGCGAAATTGCAGGCGAAGACGGCGGACAGATGTAAAAACTTCCTGTTCGCGGAGTCTAATTGTAAAACTTTATTTGACACGATATGTGTCACAGGTTTTAAGCGCTCCATACTCTGCTCGTCTACCGCTTCTATGAAACAGGGCACAGTACTAAAATCTATCTGTCTCTCGCGCGAGAACGTCTGCAACGGATACATCACACCATAGGACTGTGAGTGTCCTTCAAACACGCTTATGGGCATACTGCCAGCAGTGTGAACCATGAGTGCAGGCGTCTCGAGGTTGAAATGAGAAATGACATCTCTCAGCGCACTGTCTTTTACACAGAAGAAGATCACGTCCACATCCCCCTTCAGTTCATTTATATCACTGGTAGCCATGGCACCAGTCTTTGTGGCAAGTGTCTGGGCAGAGGTCAGCGTCCTGCTCCATACCTGAAAGATATCACATCCTTGTTGCTTCAGGCGCATGGCAAGATGTGTGGCCACATTGCCTGCACCTACTATAGATATTCGCATATTTCTCGGTTTTCTAGAACTTACCATTTTCCGATATGTACCCTTTCCCATAACAGGTCGTCATCATGATGGGGAGGAAGTGCGTGTGCGGGCTTGCCGAAAGCTATGGCACACAGAACTGACTGCTCATCGGGTATGTCGAGTATACCTCTGACAGCCTGTTCGGAGGGCGTGCCATCAGAAAGGTATCTGCCACGTATCTGTACATAACACGACACGATGCCAAGATCCTCTGCTTGATATTGCATGGATATTGATGCCATGGATGCATCCTCTATCCAGCAGTCGCTGTCTTTGGTGTCGGCGGTGACAAGTATGCACAGTGCAGCGCTCGCCAGCATGCCGGAACCGCGTTCTTTCACATCTGAGAGTTTCCTCAGTGTCATACGGTCGTCAACTACAGTGTAATGCAGCGGCTTACGGTTCATAGAAGTAGGCGACATCAGCGCAGCACGTAAAATAAGTTGCACTTCTTCTGCTGAGAGTTCATCATCGGTATATTCACGATGGCTCCGCCTTTTGGCAACAAGTTCTTGGAAGTTCATATTTGTTTTTCTGCAAAAATACATAAAATCGCGGGCCGTACAAAATAAACTTCTTTATATTTGCTGATTGCAGCACGAAATCAATCATGAAACACATGTTTTTTTGCACATTTTATATCTTTTTGAGCAAAAAATTTGTTCCACTCAAAAAATACTCTTAGTTTTGCAATATGGAGGAGAAACAAAGTACATACAGTGTGGATATAATAACACGGGGCGGGGAATTGCCAACTATGAGCGTTGGCAATTTCTTTCATAGTCCCGAACTCTTCCATATATTAGAAAAGACCTCAGGATGCAGTCCGTACATGGTTATTGTAAGGAAAGAAGACGGACTGGTCGTTGCCCATATGCTTGCCACCATCTTCCGTAGAGGCTCTCTTCTGCCACTTTATTGGTACAGTCTCGGACGTATATACGGAGAGGGTGATTACGATATAGATGCTGGTGAGGATGATTACTTGAAAGCCAAGTCTGAGCTGTTTGAAATAATGCTGGATGCCATTACAAAAAAATTCAGAAGAAAGCTCTGTCTGTACATTGAATTCAGTGATATAAGCAAGAAGATGTTTGGGTACCGTAACTTCCGCAATCATGATTATTTTCCAGTAAGATGGCTACAAATACATAACAATCTGGTTTCCAAGGCACCCAAAGACCGTCTAAGCGAAAAACTTCGCAATCGCATAGACCACCTGTATGCTATGGGTGTCACCACATCTGTATCGAAGGAAAAGGACGACATTGACGAATTCTACAAGATGTTGCGCAATTATTATCGATTCAAGTTTCAACGATTTTTACCCAAAAAGACATTCTTTGAACAGTTGATACAAAACTGCGATTGTCATCTTGTCGTCACTAAATACAAGAAATGGCTTATTGGTGGCAGTCTACTGATAAGCACTGGCAACGACACATACCTGTGGTACACGGCATCTAAGCGAAAGTCTTTCCACCTGCAGCATCCCAGCACCATGACCATTTGGCATTCACTACATTATTCTCAGCAGTTAGGCTACAAACACCTGCATTTCATGAATGTAGGATTACCGTTCAAGAAGAATCCGAAACGCGAATTTATACAGCGATTTGGAGGCAAGCCTGCATCATGCTACCGATGGTTCAGATTTTCTATCTCGTGGCTCAACAGACTGTTGAAGTGGATTTACAGAGAGTAGGTATTAAAAGGTGGCAATAATGCAATATCGCTCCAAAAATATCGTTATAAGATAGATGAAAAGCAGATTGTTATTCTTCTTGTTTCTCTATCTGGTGAATTGTCTGTCAATAGAGACGAGTGCACAGAGCATCACCCTTCAGGGAAAGGTGCTCGATGAGGATATGAATCCCATGGAATTGGTCACAGTGGCAGTGGTCAGTCAGGGGAAAGTGGCATTTACCAACCTGAAAGGTGAATACTCACTGCAGATTATGTCTGCCGACAGTGTCGTGGTCAGATATTCCATGGTAGGATATAAGACCAAGACCAGGACACTTGTGAAACCTAAGGGCAAACAGACGCTACAGGTACAACTGTTCAGTGACAATACGCTTGGTGAGGTGGTTGTGACCGAGACACGGCGTCAGACAGGTCAGAACCAGACTATCGACGCCAAAGACATCAAGAACACGCCCTCTGCTTCTGGCAATGCGGTGGAAGAGTTGATAAAACAACAGGCTGGTGTGTCTTCTCATGATGAAATGTCGTCACAATACAATGTGAGAGGCGGCAGTTTTGACGAGAACAGCGTATATGTGAACAATGTCGAGATACACAGGCCTTTCCTCGTCAGGAGCGGACAGCAAGAGGGCTTGTCCATAATCAATCCCGACATGGTGGACAAGATACAGTTTTCCACTGGTGGGTACGAGGCAAAGTATGGCGACAAGATGTCGTCGGCATTGGATATAACCTATAAGAGGTTGAAGCCCAAGAATGGCAAGAAGTCGATATTTGAGGGAAATTTACAGGCCAGTCTTCTTGGTGCCGGACTATATGTAGGACTGGGTACGAAACACGTTTCCTGGCTCAACAGCCTGAGATACAAGACAAATCGCTACTTGCTGGGTTCACTTCAGATAAAAGGAGAATACAACCCCAATTTCCTTGATTACCAGACATATCTGAGTTGGAGTCCAAATAAGCGTTGGACTATTGATTTCATAGGAAACATAAACGAAAGTCACTACAACTTTGTACCACACGACCGAGAGACGAAGTTTGGCACGATGGAAAACGTAAAGTCCTTCCGTGTGTATTTCGACGGTCAGGAAAAAGATCTGTTCCGCACGCTGTTTGGTACGATAAACATCACTCGTCACATCACAGACAAGACTGATTTCTCTGTCATTGCTTCTGCTTTCTATACCAAAGAGCAAGAGAAATATGATATTCAAGGACAGTATTGGCTCACTCAGACTGAAACGAGTGAACAACTCGGCGTGGGCAGTTACATGGAACACACTCGCAATTACCTCACAGCCGATGTCCGAAGTTTAAAAGCCATTCTTTCACACCGCAGCCGCCACCACGACTTCCAGGCTGGTGTGGGTTACAGAATAGAGCATATCAAGGAAAATAGCAGGGAGTATGAAATGCGTGACTCTGCCGGATATGTTGTGCCACATACCGGCACAGACCTTAACATGATATACACCCTCAGTGCACAGAACAGCCTGAAGGCCAGACGCACAGAAGCATACGTGCAGGATTCTTACAAATTTACGAGTGCTGGCGAGCATACCCTGTTCACATTGAATTACGGTGTTCGCTTTTCTCACTGGAGTTTCAATGGAGAGAGCATATTTAGTCCGAGGGTGTCACTCGGTATCGTCCCTGCATTCAATCATAATGCCACCATACGTCTGGCAGCCGGACTGTACTATCAGGCTCCCTTCTTCAAAGAATTGCGCGACACCAGCACAGTCAACGGCATTACTTATGCCACCCTCAACAACAAGATAAAGAGTCAGCGTTCCATCCATTTCATAGCAGCCTTTGACTATCGGTTCAAGATGAAAAACCGTCAATACAAATTTTCAGCCGAGGCATACTACAAAGCCCTTGGCAATCTTGTACCTTACAGCGTAAACAATGTGAAAGTGGTATACTATGGCGTGAATGAAGCCAGCGGACACTCTATGGGGCTAGACCTCAAACTATACGGCGAATTTGTGCCAGGCACCGATTCGTGGATTAGTCTGTCGCTAATGGATACTAAGATGAAATTACATGGCATGAGTGTTCCTATGCCTACAGACCAAAGATACGGCATCAACCTGTTCTTCACAGACTATTTTCCAGGTACAGACAAATGGAAGATGTCTTTGAAACTGGCATTTATCGATGGGTTGCCATTCTCTACTCCACACAGAGGTATAGAGAACAACACCTTCAGGGCTCCGGCATACAAACGGGCGGATATAGGTATGAGCTTCCGTGCCCTCGACAACGAGAAGAGACAGAAGAAAACGTTCCTGAAAAACATTTGGATAGGTGTGGACTGTCTTAACCTTTTCGGTATAGACAATGTGAACTCTTACTATTGGATAACTGATATAACAAATCAGCAATATGCGGTGCCCAACTATCTCACAGGCCGTCAGATAAACGGTCGTTTGCTCATTGAATTTTAGCCAATTAAATAAAAAAGTTAAAATCAGCCATAATAATAAAGGTTGTATGATATAAAATTATTATCTTTGCACGTAATTTTAAAACTGATACAATTATGAAAATCTCACACATTGAACATTTGGGAATTGCAGTACAGAGTATAGAAGAGTCTCTGCCATTTTTCGAAGAAGTGCTTGGTTTGAAATGTTATGCCGTGGAAGAAGTGGCTGATCAGAAAGTGAAGACAGCCTTCCTCAAATGCGGTGAAGTGAAACTTGAACTGCTCGAACCTACATCGCCCGAAAGTACTATCCAGAAATGGCTGGACAAGGGCAACAAAGGCGTACATCACGTTGCCTTCTGTATAGAGGACGGTGTGTCGGAGGCTCTTGCCGAGTGCGAAGGAAAAGGCATCCGCCTTATCGACAAAGTGCCCAGAAAAGGTGCTGAAAACCTCAATATAGCCTTTCTGCACCCTAAGACTACGTGTGGCGTTCTGACCGAACTGTGCGAACACTAAATAAAGAATATCAATTATAAGTATAATAATCATATAATGAGCAAACAATTAGAAAAGATCAAAGAGCTGATAGCCAAGCGCGAGAAGGCTCGTCTCGGTGGTGGTGAGAAAGCCATAGAGAAACAGCATGCACGTGGTAAATACACAGCAAGGGAGCGTATTGATATGCTGCTCGACGAAGGTAGTTTCGAAGAGTTTGATATGTTCAAACTGCATCGTTGCACCAACTTCGGCATGGAGAAGAA
>CAMHPC010000036.1 GCA_946186945.1 uncultured Prevotella sp. | reverse complement strand
CGGCGCCACGCACGATATCCGTTTTGAGCGGACTATTATGCAATAGGCATTGGAAGGTCTGGATGGGTCGGATATTGGCAAAGAGTCCCAGTTGTTTGCGCATAGCCAGCAGTCCCTGTTCCGGTCTCACCTTGGCGGTAGGGTCATTGTCGAACTTAGGGTGTCCAACGGCAGCGAAGAGGACAGCATCCGCATCGGCGCAGGTTTGGTAGGTATCCTGTGGGAAGGGGTCTCCCACCTTGTCTATGGCGTCAGCCCCGCAAATGGCTTCTTTGTATGTGAAATGGTGATTGAAGCGCAGGGCAATAGCATCGAGCACAGCCAGCCCCTGTTTCATTATTTCCGGTCCAATGCCATCACCAGGCAAAACAGCAATATTTAAATTCATGACAATTACGATTTTATGATTATAACGCAAAAGCGAGAGTGTTATTTTCCTCCCAACTTTCTATTTTATCCTTATTCTCCACCAGATAGTCGATATCATCCAGTCCATTCATGAGGCAATGTTTTTTGAACGAATTGATTTCAAACGTTTCTTGGTCGCCGTTTGCAGTATTTGTGACAGTCTGGTTGGGCAAGTCTACCCTCACCACAGTATCAGGATTTTCTGCTATTGACGCGAACAGTCGTCTGAGGAAATCGTCGCTCACCACCACAGGCAGCACGAAATTGTTCAGTTCATTATTCTTGTGTATATCAGCGAAGAAAGAACTGATGACCACCCTAAAACCATAACCCGCTATCGCCCATGCAGCATGTTCGCGCGAAGAACCGCATCCGAAGTTTTTTCCAGCCACGAGCACAGAGCCCGAGTATTTCGGGTCATTAAGCACAAACGAATGGATAGGCTTGCCATTCTTGTCGTATCTCCAGTCGGCGAACAGGTTATCACCGAATCCCTCTTTGTCAGTGGCTTTCAGGAAACGCGCCGGTATTATCTGGTCGGTATCGATATTTTCCAGTGGTATGGGCACACATGTGCTTTCTATAACATTAAATTTTCTTTTCATACATTCAAATTGCGTGGGTCAGTGATACATCCTGTTATGGCAGCAGCGGCAGCCACGTACGGGCTTGCCAGTATGGTACGTGCACCCGGTCCCTGTCTGCCTTCAAAATTTCTGTTGCTTGTAGACACACAATACTTTCCTGCGGGTACCTTGTCATCATTCATTGCCAGACAAGCAGAGCACCCCGGCTGTCGTATACAGAAGCCCGCCGTTGTGAGTATCTGATCGAGCCCCTCATCGTGTATCTGTTTCCATACTTTCCAACTGCCGGGCACCAGCCATGCTGTGATAGAGGGATGAATGTGCTTTCCCTCCACTATCTGGCAGAAAGCCCTGAAATCTTCTATTCTTCCGTTAGTACATGCACCGAGGAACACATAGTCGACCGGTTGTCCGATGAGCGACTGTCCCGGTTTGAAATCCATGTATTCCAGAGCCTTCTTGAAGGACTTGTCCGCAGCCTCATCTCCCTCGGCATTCAGAGGAATGCATCCATCCACCGGCATACCCATGCCAGGGTTGGTGCCGTATGTGAGCATAGGAGAGATATCCTCAGCCTGAAAAGTCAGTTCGCAGTCAAACACAGCATCGTCGTCACTCTTCAGAGTTTTCCAATATTCCACTGCCTTGTCCCAGTTTTCCCCTTTTGGTGCATATTCCCTACCTTTCAGGTAGTTGAATGTCACCTCGTCGGGTGCCACCATTCCCCCTCTTGCACCCATCTCGATAGAAAGGTTGCAGAGAGTGAGTCGTCCCTCCATAGAGAGCTTTCTCACCGCTTCGCCTGCATATTCAATAAAATATCCTGTAGCGCCAGAAGTAGAGATTTTGGCCATGAGGTAAAGAGCCATATCCTTGGCAGTGACCATAGGTTTGAGACAGCCCTGCACATTGATGCGCATAGTGCGTGGTTTCTGTTGCAGTATGCACTGCGATGCCATAACCATTTCCACCTCGGAAGTACCGATACCGAAAGCCACCGCTCCCATGGCACCATGAGTGGAAGTATGTGAATCGCCGCAGACGATGGTCATGCCCGGCAGAGAGAGTCCCTTCTCCGGCCCCACCACATGGATAATGCCATTATCCTGCGAGTACATAGGAAAGTGCTTGAGTTGAAACTCCTCGCAGTTGCGCTGCAGAGTCTCCACCTGTAGCCTTGACACAGGGTCTTCTATCCTTTTATCCTGGTCGTGCGTAGGCGTATTATGGTCGGGCATGCATACGATTCTCTCAGGCCTGAGGCATCGTATCCCCCTCTTTCTCAGTCCATTGAAGGCTTGTGGTGAAGTCACCTCATGACAGTATAGCCGGTCAATATAGAGTTGTGTGGGTCCATCGTCGATACATTGCACCACATGTCTGTCCCATATTTTATCAAAGAGAGTGTTCATATCGTTCAGTTTTTAAATTTATTGATACAGTCGATATATGCCTCAACTGATGCCGTGACGATATCGGTATTGGCTCCGAAGCCATAGTACAGATTATTGCAGTATTCCACCTGCATGTGCACCTTACCCACATCGTCAGACCCTTTAGATATGGCTTGTATAGTAAATTCCCTGATAGTCATTTTCTTCTGTATGATTTTCTTCATAGCCTTGATAGCAGCGTCAACGGGTCCGTTGCCAGTGGAAGCCGCTTCAAACTTCTGTCCGCTGATATCCAGTCCGATACTTGCCACGCTTCTCACCCCCATACCTGTAGTGACTTGCAGGAAGTCGAGTTTTACGGCATGTGCATCTGCTGTGTCAGCCCCTGCGAGCATGAGAATGTCATCATCATGTATCTCCTTCTTCTGGTCGGCGAGTTTTAGGAATTTGCGGTAGAGAGCATCCAGTTTCTGTTCGCTGTTCATACTCACTCCCAGCACTCCCAGTCTGTATTTAAGTGCAGCCCTTCCGGAGCGTGCGGTGAGAACGATAGCGTTGTCGTCCACTCCCACGTCCTTTGGGTCGATGATTTCGTACGTACTGGAGTTTTTTAGCACCCCATCCTGATGAATGCCTGAGGAGTGTGCGAAAGCATTCTTTCCCACGATAGCCTTGTTGGGCTGCACAGGCATATTCATCAGTCCCGACACCATCCTGCTGGTGGGATAAATTTTCTGTGTATTGATATTTGTTTCGATATTGAGGTTGGAATGGCATTTCATAATCATTGCGATTTCCTCGAGCGAAGTATTTCCAGCCCTTTCGCCTATGCCATTGATAGTGACCTCCACCTGTCTTGCCCCATTGAGCACACCGCTGAGAGTGTTTGCCGTGGCCATACCCAGGTCATTATGGCAGTGAGTAGAGATGATGGCTCTTTCGATGCCGTCCACATGTTCCATAAGGTATTTTATTTTCTCGCCATATTCCTGTGGCAGGCAATATCCGGTAGTATCCGGAATGTTGACCACCGTAGCCCCGGCTTTGATTACAGCCTCAACCACCCTGGCGAGGTACTCATTATCTGTGCGTCCAGCATCCTCGGCATAAAATTCCACATCCTCCACGAATTTCTTTGCATATTTCACGGCAGCCACAGCCCTGTGAATGATACCATCACGTGTGGAATTGAACTTGTACTTGATATGTGCATCGCTGGTACCTATGCCAGTATGTATGCGTTTGTGTTTAGCATACTGCAGAGACTCCACAGCCACGTCGATATCTCTTTCCACGGCACGAGTGAGAGCACAGATGGTGGGCCATGTCACCGCCTTGGATATTTCAATCACCGAATTGAAGTCGCCCGGGCTTGATATAGGGAAGCCCGCTTCAATGACATCCACTCCCAGTTTCTCGAGTTGTCTTGCCACCTCTATTTTCTCAATAGTATTGAGTTGGCATCCAGGTACCTGTTCGCCGTCTCTGAGAGTGGTGTCGAAAATAAACAATCTATTACCCATTACTGTTTTAATTATAAGAAAAAGCCTTTTTTACTGCATGAAAAAACCTTTCGCACCGAGGAAGTGAGAAAGGCCATACAAATTCATTAGCATTCATACAAACACCCTGTCACTTCCCACTGTATGGCACAGCAGGAGTCCCGTAAGAGATATGTGAGAATAGTGTGAGTACGTCATATTTTTAAAATTTGGCTGCAAAGTTACATATTATTTCCTTACAAGCAAACAATTTCTAATAATTTTCTGTAAAATAGTTATAATTTAACGCAAAAATCATAAAATTACTATCAAAAAGGACTATACGAGTCGGTTGGTGGTGCTCCGAGTGGGTCGTCGATAGTATTATGGGTAGTTGAAGTCCCCATATCCCCGTTCATTCTGCTTCCGATGAACTCGCCTCCCTGCTGAGGAGCCACGTAAGAGTCTTCCGGGTTAGCAAATCTGGTATATTGTCCTTTGAAACTCAGTCTTACGTCGCCCACGGCACCCTTTCTATGTTTTGCAATAATGATTTCTGCCATACCTTTCAGGCTGTTACCATCCTTATCCTGATAGATATGGTAATATTCAGGTCTGTGTACGAAGAGCACCATATCTGCATCCTGCTCTATTGCACCTGATTCGCGCAAGTCGCTCAGTTGTGGTCTTTTCCCGTCGATGCCCTCTCTGTTTTCCACGGTACGGTTGAGTTGTGAGAGTGCGAGCACAGGTATATTCAGTTCTTTTGCCAACCCTTTGAGAGACCGGCTGATAGTAGACACCTCTTCCTGTCTGTTTCCGAATCTTGCGCCATTAGCATTCATCAGTTGCAGGTAGTCTATCATAATAAGTTGCACTTTCTTTTCCTTCACCAGTCGTCTTGCCTTAGTACGAAGTTCAAAGATAGATAGAGCAGGTGTATCGTCTACGTATAGAGGTTTTCCGTAGAGTTTTCTGATGTTTTTGTCCAGTCTTTTCCACTCGTCGTCGTTCAACTGTCCATTCATTATCTTGCTGCCCTCTATTTCGCAAGTATTAGAGATGAGTCGGTTGATAAGTTGCACATTATTCATTTCCAGCGAGAAGAAAGCCATGGGCACATTATAGTCTACCACAATATTTTTTGCTATAGAAAGTGCGAAGGAGGTTTTACCCATGGCAGGTCGTCCGGCGATGATAACGAGGTCGCTGGGTTGCCATCCAGAAGTGATATCATCGAGAGCAGTGAACCCGCTTGGCACGCCTGTCAGTCCTCCGGTATTCTCCGATGCCTTTTCTATGATTTTCATCGCCTGAGCCACCACAGGGTCTATCTGAGTATAGTCCTGCTTCAGGTTTTTCTGCGAGAGTTCGAAGAGCATGTTTTCCGCCTCTTGCATCAGGTCATCAGTATCAGTAGCCTCGTCGAAGGCCTTAGTTTCTATTTTTCCGGCGAATGATATCAGTTCCCTTGCCAGATATTTCTGAGCCAGTATATGTGCATGAAACTCGATATTGGCAGATGAGTAGACGTGCTGTGAGAGTTCTGCTATATATATGGCTCCCCCCACGTCTTCGAGCGTTTTTTCTTTTTTCAACTGTTCCACCACCGTAAGGATATCCACGGCTTTCTCCTCTATGTTCAGAGACTGTATGGCATGGTATATCTTTTGGTGTCGGCGGTCATAGAAAGTCTCAGGATGCAGCAGTTCGCTGACCACAGTAAAAGCATCCTTATCTATCATGAGGGCACCGAGCACCCTTTTTTCTATCTCGACAGCCTGCGGAGTGATATGTCCGTAAGTATTGTCTATGGGTGTCGACTTTTTTGTATCTCTTGTGGGTTTATTGTTGTTTTCAGCCATGTTTGATTGATTTGGAGCACAAAATTACGATAAAAGAAATGAATAGCCAAATATATTTTTATTATTTCCGAACTTATTTGTACTTTTGTATGGCAAGAATAAAAGTATAGGAAGTGATGAAAACGAAGACATGTGCGAAAATCAATATAGGATTGAACGTAGTATCTCGCCGTGAAGATGGTTATCATAACCTGGAGACCATCTTTTACCCTGTACCTTTGTATGACACCTTGGACCTGGTGAAGTCTGACGATGGGACGTCAGGCAGGTGTGAGTTGTCTGCCAGCGGCATAGAGGTATGCGGTGAGGTGTCTGACAACTTGGTGGTTCGTGCGTACGGTCTGTTGCACGAGCGTTACACCCTGCCCTCGGTGCGCGTGCAGTTGCACAAGGACATACCTTCCCAGGCCGGTTTAGGAGGTGGTTCGAGCGATGCTGCCGCTATGCTCAAACTGCTCAATCGCTGTTGTGACCTTGGCATCAGCGATGATGAGTTATGCCTGTTGGCGAGAGAGTTAGGAGCCGACTGCCCGTTTTTCATCCATAGTACCCCTGTGTATGCCACGGGAATAGGCGATGAGTTTGAGCCTGTGCCTGAAATGTCAAGCCGTCTCAGCGGCATGTACCTTGTCATGGTGAAGCCCCCTGTTTCGGTATCTACCGGTCAGGCGTATTCACTTGTAAAGCCCCACGCTGCCACATACTGTTGCCGCGAGATTGCTGGAGAGTCTATAGAGAGATGGAAGGAACTGTTGGTCAACGACTTTGAGTATTCCGTCTTTTCGCAGTTTCCCGTTCTTGCCGAAGTGAAAGCCAGTCTATATGCCCACGGTGCTGACTACGTGCAGATGTCGGGCAGTGGCAGCACTATTTTTGCCCTTTACAAGAAAGAGCCAGTGGGGTTGCCCAAATATGACGCTGACACATTTACATACATAACCAAACTATGACTTCATGCCATTTTGTCACCTTGGCATGATATTTGCTTGCAGGAGTATCATATGAACAATCAGGGGCAAATTGTCCCTTTTGAGAAAAAAAGAAGAAAGGAAGAAACAATGATGAACAACCAATTTTCACCAAACGTATCCGAGGTTTTAGCCTTCAGCCGTGAGGAGGCGATGCGACTGAGCAGCGGCAATGTGCTGCCCGAGCATCTGCTTATGGCTTTATTGCGAGAACGTTCAGGCAAGTTGGCTAAATATTTTCAGGAGTTGCATGTAGACACCACGCTGGTAAAGCAGAGTCTGGAACAGCAAGTGATGGACCATGGCACTCACAGCACGGTGAATGCCCGCGAACTGGTGATGGACGAGAAGTCGAGCAACATACTGCGTCTGGCTGTATTGGAGTCTCGTCTGCAGCATTCTCCAAATGTAGACGTAGAGCACGTGCTGTTGGCCATTCTGCGCGACCAGGTGGACAATGGTGCCAAGAGAGTATTGGAAGCCAACGACATGAGATACGAGGACCTTCTGGCACTGATGCAGCATCAGTCAGTGAGTCCGCAGAACGCATTGGGGCTGACCGACGATGAGGAAGACATGGACGAAGACGATGCCGTGCAGAAGGGCGGCAAGGAGTCGTCGCACAATACGAAGACCACCACCAAGACAGGTGGCGTCAAGACCCCCATACTCGACAATTTCTCCACTGACCTGACCCAGGCTGCTGCCGAAGGGAAGTTGGACCCTGTAGTAGGCAGGGAGCGTGAGATGCACCGAGTGATAGAGATACTCTGTCGCAGGAAGAAGAACAACCCCATACTGATAGGCGACCCCGGTGTAGGCAAGAGTGCCATAGTGGAGGGACTGGCTCAGATGATATCTCAGCACCGCACATCACCCTTGCTGTTCAGCAAGCGTCTGGTGAGTCTGGACCTGACCGCCATTGTAGCCGGCACGAAATACCGCGGCCAGTTTGAGGAGCGCATCAAGGCACTGATAAAGGAGATAGAGCAAAATCCCGACGTGATAGTATTCATCGACGAGATACACACCATGATAGGCGCCGGCAGCACCCCTGGTTCGATGGATGCCGCCAACATACTGAAGCCTGCCCTCGCCCGTGGCACCATACAATGCATAGGTGCCACCACTCTCGACGAATATCGCAACAGCATAGAGAAAGACGGTGCCCTGGAGCGCAGGTTCCAGAAGGTGATAGTAGAGGCGACCAGCGCCACCGACACCCTGACCATACTGCACAACATAAAGGACCGTTATGAAGAGCATCATCATGTGAGGTACACCGACGATGCCATAGAGGCATGCGTGAAGTTGACCGACCGCTATATCACCGACCGTGCCTTTCCTGACAAAGCGATAGATGCCCTTGACGAAGTGGGTGCCCGCGTGCATCTGAAGCATGCGCACATACCGCCCGAGATAGGCGAGAAGGAGGAAGAGATAAAACTGGTGAATGCCAAGAAGCAGAGTGCCGTAAAGAATCAGAACTTTGAGTTGGCAGCCAGTTTCCGCGACAAGCAGACGCAGTTGGAGGAAGAGTTGCGGCAGTTGAACGAGCAGTGGGCACACGGCACCCACGGCGAGAAGGAGACTGTGGGCGAGAAGGATGTGGCAGATGTAGTGTCAGTGATGACAGGTGTGCCTGTGCAGCGTATGGCACAGAGCGAGAGTCTGCGCTTGCGCAACATGGCAGACGACCTGAAGTCGCGCGTTATAGCACAGGATGCCGCTATAGAAAAGATGGTAAAAGCCATACAACGCAACCGCATCGGACTGAAGGATCCCAACCACCCCATAGGTGTATTCATGTTTCTCGGCCCGACGGGTGTGGGTAAGACCTACCTGGCAAAGGTATTGGCAGAGCGTATGTTTGGCAGTGTCGACGACTTAATCAGGATAGACATGAGCGAATATACCGAGTCGTTCAATGTTTCCCGTCTGATAGGAGCCCCTCCGGGCTATGTGGGATACGAGGAAGGCGGTCAGTTGACCGAGCGTGTGCGTCGTCATCCCTACTCCATCGTTCTGCTGGATGAGATAGAGAAGGCTCACGGCAATGTGTTCAACCTTCTGCTTCAGGTATTGGATGAGGGCCGTCTGACCGACGGCAACGGTCGTCTGGTAGATTTCCGCAACACCATTATCATCATGACCAGCAATGCCGGCACCCGTCAGTTGAAGGAATTTGGCAGGGGAGTAGGTTTCAATGCCAACGGTACTTTGGGACTGAGTCTGAACGAGAAAGACAAGGAGCATGCTCGCAGCATCATCCAGAAGAGTCTGAGCAAGCAGTTTGCACCTGAGTTTCTCAACCGTTTAGACGAGATAATCACCTTCGACCAACTGGACATCGATGCTATCAAGCGCATCATAGACATAGAGTTGAAGGGTCTGTACCATCGTCTGGAGAATCTGGGGTACAAGTTGGATTTGAGCGACCGCGCCAAGGAGTTTGTCGCCACTAAGGGCTACGACGTACAATATGGTGCCCGCCCATTGAAGCGTGCCATCCAGAGTTATATAGAAGATGAGTTGTGCGAACTGATACTCGCCAAGGACACAGTAAAAGAGCGTCACATCAGTGCCGACCTGAATGAAGCGGGCGACGGACTGACTTTCACCGAGATAGAGTAATCAGGTTATTGGTGAGGGTTGACGTGCACCACCATGTGTGAGGTCTGACCGAGGAAAGCAGAGAGTTTATCCTCGAGGGCCAACACGTGGCGGTGCACCTCGTTTAGAGTGAGTGTACCGTCCATCTCCACCACCAGTTCCACTGAGGCTCTGCCCCCTACCTTTCGTGTCAAGACACCCTTCACCGCCATGACGTCACGGTCCTCTGCCACGATATCCCTAATCTGTTGTTCTATGTTTTCCGACAGACTTTTATCAAGCAGTTCGTCTACTGCGGTACGGAATATGCGGTATGCCGTGATGAGCAGGAATACAGCGATGATAAGCGCAGTGATGGAGTCGATGATAACCCATTTATGAGACAGCATCAACGCACAACCCACGGCTACGGCTGTGGCAAGCGATGAAATCAAGTCGTTGCGGTATCTCTGTGCATTGTGTGCCAGCATTTCAGACTGTTCGCTTTCAGCCACCGAACAAGTGTATTTATAGAGAATATATTTAATGATGAGAGCCAGGCATATCACGATAAACGCCAGAGCACCTGGGCGTTGTAGATAATCGCCTCCAAACCACCCCACTATTTCCGCGGCAGCATGGTATCCTATCCAGATGGCAGCAGCACAGAGCAGTATGGATACCAGCATGTATGTCATTGTGGCATATCTGCCATATCCATAATCGTGTTGCTCATTGACACCTTTCTTCTCCATTCTTATATAGAAGAGTGCAGTGGCATCGTTGAGAGCATCAGCAGTAGAGTGAACAGCGTCTGCCACGAGAGCCGATGAGTGAGCCAAGATACCAGCCACGAACTTCATGACGAGTATCACGATATTAGTGAGTGCCGAGCGCAGAGTGAGTTTTTGTTCCATCAGTTCTTTCTGATATACTTTTTCAGTTCATCGTATGGCACCACGAAGTGGAACAGTCCGTCGGCATAAGAACCTATCTGATACGGTTGGAAACTGAACACCAGTCCTTCGGGCATGAGAGCCACCTGTGGCACCTCATTCTTTCCTATGTACCTGCCTTCTTTTTCCATATACTCCTCGAGTTTTGCCTTCACCTGTTTCATGGCTGAGGATTTGAAGAAAGACTCGTTGGTGACTACCTCTCCAGTATTCATATCGAAAGTGACGTATCTCTCACCGGGGAAGTCGTGTGCTCCGTATGCGAAGAAAAGAGTAGACACGAAAAGTGTGACATACCTGTCGGTGACGTATCTGGGAGTGATGAAAGCCCTGAGATAGCAGAGAGGAAAGCCGAAGTCCTCGTTTTTTAGATAGTAAACCTGTCTCATATACACATCGCGGTAGTGGTCTACCACCTCTTGCCCGACGGATATGTCGGGCAACTGGAAAGCGACGGGGTTGTTTTTCTTCATCACCGCCATAGGCAGAGAAGAAGCATCGATATTGGTCTGCAAATACACATCATCGAAGTATATGGCATCCATATTTATAAATCCGTCTACATAGTCCACTATCCATCGGCGCATAGCATCCCATGCAGGTCCCTCCTGCGTGGGATAGTCGACGAGCAGAGTACAACCGAAGTTATTGGTGTCGCATGCTTTGAAGTTGCATGGTGAAGTGGCCTCGCTTCTCTCAAAGAGTTCGGGATATTCATTTTTCACATAAAGGCTGTCATGTTGCAACTCGTTGAGGGGACTGGCAAGCATCTCACATCCCAGTCGCGCATACACCATCCCATCGCGGAAGAGAGTGTCAGCAGGCACGGCAGGTCCGATGGTGAAGCGTTCTCCCATTTCGCTGAGCAGAGATATATAATGTACATCCTCATAGTCTACATACAGCATGTAGTATCTCACGCCATCTACAGTCATGAGCGAGTCGGTAGTAGCATTGCGGTAGTCGTCCATAAACCCCGCATACTTCTGAGCGACCATCCGTACAGAGAAAGTCAGCATAAGTGCTGCAAAGACAAAGAGCCGCAGCAAATGAGTAGTTTTAAAATGTTTCGTATACATCTGATGATAATATCTATTCTAATGCAAAAGTACGTCAAAGAACGATTAAAACAAAATTTTTCATTGATTTTTGTTTCTCATAATGTAAAAGACTGCGTGAGGGCACTGTAATATCATCGGTAGAAATAGGTATGAGTCATTATTCATACGAAAGCATACACAGGGGCATGTATAAAACATCAGGCGAAGTATAGAATAAAAATAGGGGTTATATTCCTATTGTCGAGATTTACTGTTAAAGGATGTTAAATTTAGAAAGTAAATGAGAGTATATTTTTGGTATTAAGAAAAAAGTCATACCTTTGCATCGCAAAAACGAAATGGTGCCTTAGCTCAGTTGGTAGAGCATCGGACTGAAAATCCGTGTGTCCCCGGTTCGATTCCTGGAGGTACCACTCCTCCTTTCATTAGCCCGACGATGGAGAAATCCGGAATCGGGTTTTTTTATGCTCTGATTTTCAGCGACTTGTATGCTGGGAAGGAGGGTACTATAGTTCACTGGGGGCATACCATTGCTATGTCCCCAGTGAGTCTGTGTTTATAAAACCTCGTTTACCAATTCTTTGCCTTGGCTGTAGTCGAGTATATTCTGCAGTGTGGTGAGAGCGATGTTGTGCACCGCCTCATGAGTGAAGAATGCCTGGTGAGAAGTGACAATCACATTTGGCATCATCAGCAGCAATGCCAGTTTGTCGTCGTCAATCATCTTGTCGGAGCGGTCCTCGTAGAAGTAGTTGGCTTCCTCTTCATACACATCCAGTCCTGCTGAGCCTATCTGGTGTGAGCGCAGTCCATCAATGAGGTCGGCAGTCTTAATGAGTTTTCCGCGACCTGTATTTATAATCATCACCCCATACTTCATTTTTGTAATAGAGTCGTTGTTGATGATAAACTTGGTATCCTCAGTCAGCGGGCAATGCAGTGAAATGATGTCAGACTGTTCGTAGAGTTCGTCGAGCGACACGATTTTCACCTGGTGTTCCTTTGCAAATGCCTCATCAGGATAGAGGTCGTATGCCAGCACGTTCATGCCGAAGCCCCTCAGTATTTTTATCAGTTCCTTTGCTATTTTTCCCATGCCGATTAGTCCTACCGTTTTGCCGTACATATCGAAGCCGAGTAGGCCTCCCAATCTGAAGTTGCCTTCACGTGTACGATATACGGAGCGGTACACCTTGCGGTTGAGCGCCAACATCAGTGTGACCGCATATTCAGCCACGGCATGCGGAGAATAAGCCGGCACCCTGACCACACGAATACCAAACTCCTTGGCTGCATGTACGTTGACATTATTGAAACCGGCACAGCGCAGAGCAATGAGTTTCACCCCATAGCCAGCCATACGTTCGATAACCCTTGCATCGCACTCAGCGTTGACGAAGATACACACTGCGTCGGCGCCCTGTGTTAGCGACACCGTGTTCATACTGAGGCGTTCTTTGTAATACTGAATATCAAAGCCGAAGCCCTCATTCACCTTACTGAAATTCTCACGGTCATAACTTTTTGCATCGAAGAATGCTATTTTTACTGCCATAAACCTGAAAATAGATTATTGTTTTAAGTATTTTGGCAAAGATAAGCATTTTGGCTGAGAATTGGCATGTTTACGCATGTATTTTTTTGCATAAGCAATCGACAGATTATCACAGACATCATATTTTACGAATAAAAGTTGTATTATGTAAATCATTCATATATTTTTTTTATATTTGCAACGTAATACGAACAGAACAGCAATAATCTAAAAAAAAGACGAATATGAAACGACTGTCATTAGCATTAGTTTTTGCTTGCATTGCCATGTCCATGTGGGCGCAAGAAGCCATAAGAGTAAACTATCAAGGGAGCAAGCCAAATATCTCGGACTTTGCCGCTGCCTTTTTTTCATCGTTTGACGATGAAGAATGTGGTAACGAAGCGATAAATGCCTTCAGGCAGGCATACCTCTGGTATTGCAATGCCAAGCCTCAGGCAGAAGGCGACACATTCATCATGGACGAGAAGAACGGCTATATCCTTTATGAAGTGAGAAACCCCGAAGCCCCTGGAATAATAATCAAGATGGAGATGTGCTACTGGAACGAGTCTGACGGCAAGCACAAATTGTTAGCATATAACAATATGGCAAGCATCAGGGACGGCAAGCCCCTGCAGACGGAGACTACCGACATAATGTTCTACCGTTATGACAATGCCACGAAAAAGATGAAATACTGCAAGGCGCCAGGTTTCGAAATAGACTATTCTGCCAATTATGCCCTCCCCCGTCATGGCAAGAACATCACTGTGACCCGCTGGAACGAGAATGGTACAAAGACGCAGAGCACACTGAAGTGGAACGGCAGGAAATTCAACAAATAACGATAAACCCGACAGAGCAATGAGAAAGATATTGATTATGGCTGCCATGCTCATGGCGGCGGTGGGCATGTATGCTCAGCAGTTAAAAGTGGTGGACAAGGACGGACATGGCATACCCTTGGTGAGTGTGCAGACCGAAGATGGTTTATGTATAGGTACCACCGACCTGGACGGCGTGCTTGCTGATGTTCGTGGTCACGCAAAGGTTTCACTCACCCACGTGTCGTACAAGCCCCAGACGGTAATTATGGCGCAGTTGTCAGACGGTCGGGTAGCCATGGAAGAGGTAGACTACGGTTTGCAAGAAGTAGTGGTGAAGCCCAAGCCCTATCTGTACATTGAATATTACTACCGTGCCTTCAGTTACATAGGCGATTCACTACGCGTATATTCAGCCGGCATCATACCCGTAATCTACGACATAAAGGATAAGTATAAGGGTAAGACCCGCGCACTGTGGTCGTATGGCGGCGCAGCCAACAAAGCCTTGAGTTGGAATGTTCAGACTATGGAAATATTGGCCGAGAAAGTTAGCAAGAATAACATACGATCTATAGAGCAGTGCGTGCGTGAGAGTGAGAAGTTCAAAGACTACTATAAACTCACAGCAGAGCCAGATGGTGATAACCGATGGGTGGTAAAGAATCCTGAGGGAGTGGTGGGTCATTACTTTCGCGACAACGGACAGTACCGTGCCACCCTTGATGGCGGAAAGATACAGAAATATGCCAACAAAGTAAACGACGAGAAAAGGCAATTGAAAGTCAGAGAGGAAAGAAACTACGATTATCAGTATTCTGAGGTATTTAATCTCGACGAAGACGGTGAAGTACAACCATACAACAAGGTGATGGAAATGAATCATTGGGAGTATGACAAGAAAGATGAAAGAAGGATTCAAATAATATACTACTATGTGACCAACCGTCAGTACGTGGATTCTGATGAGTTCAAGGCTCGCAGCAAGGAGTTGAATAAGGGTTATTCAGGCGACATGCCACTCTCTGAACTAGAGAAATATGAGAGAGAGCACAACATACCCGCTCTTGCACAATCGCAACAGACAGCCATACAGAACTTAAAGAAGAAGACTGGCGAGAAGAAATCCGAGGATAAGAATAGCGACAAGGACGACGAAGAATAAACGATAGAACGCCCCGACCCGAAAAGTAGTCAGGCATTTCTCAGTTGCATAGGAGTCATGCCAAAGTGGTCTTTCACGTATTTTCCGAAGAAGGATGGGTTGGGAAAATCGAGTTTATGACAGATTTGCTTGATGTTGAGATCCGTTTCCTGCAGATAGTAGCAAATGTCGTTGAGCACCTGTTCGCGTATCCATTGAATGGCGGTTTTTCCTGACTGTTTCTTACATATAGCCGTAAGATATTTAGGAGATATGCATAGGTCTCCGGCATATTCCTCCACCGACCGGTATTTGGCATTGCCGGAGTGAAGCAAGTCGAGGAATTTCTGGAAGTGGATGCTTGGCGACCCCTTCTCACTGGAGGGTATCATATTGCTGAGCGACCCACACAGTTCAAGTATCAGGGCACGCAATTGGGAGCGGATGACATTCACCCGATAAGGATGCGGTTTGCCTCTTTCGATAGTAAGTCTCAGCAAGTCGTGAAATTTGGAATAGAAGAGCATATCCTCCTCATCCATGGGGAAGATGTGTATATGATGAATATACATCATCTTATTCCATATCTGCATCTTCTCCCTGAGGAAAGACTGTAGGATGCCGTTTGTAAGAAGCAGCCCTTTCATATTGAAATCCGGACTGACCAGGATATCCGCCATATTGACATTATGCGGAATGATAGCCACCTGATTTTCGTGCAGCAGAAGAGTCTTGTCGTTGATCAGGAAGTGAGCCTTGCCACTGAAACAGATGACAATAGTAATGAGAGGAAAACGAGCAGAGGTGAGTTTACTAAATTCCTGGACACTGTCGAGAATGACAATATCCTCATCGGAGTATCCGATTTGCACCTGCTCGTTGCTCCTTAGTCGTTGGAAAGTGAGTTGTTCCTGCCGCTTCATATTGCAAATATATGAAAAATAAGAAAGAAGGACTAACAATAATGAAAAATAACAATAACAAAGCGAAAAATAGAACATCTAAAATTACCATTTTTCTATTACTTTTGCCCCACGGGAAAATATTATTACAATGAAAAAGAGCACCTTATTGTTTATCTGTGCAGTCGCATTGAGTTGTTGCACAGGGAAGCAGGAAAAGAGCACAAAAGCACCCATCCGTGTGGAGACCGAGTTGTTGACCTCTGGCACTGTAGACGACAGTCATACCTACGTAGGCACCGTGGAAGAACGCACATCTACAGCCGTGAGTTTCACTGGCATGGGAGTAGTGAAGCATATATCAGTGAGTGAAGGTCAGGTAGTGAGTCGTGGTCAGTTGATAGCCGAGATAGACGACACGCAAGCCCGCAACCTACTGAGCGGAGCCGAGGCACAGATGTCTCAGGCCAACGATGCCCTTCAGCGCTACAAGATGCTGTATGATGCCGGTTCATTGCCCGAGGTGCAGTGGGTAGAGATAAAGAGCAAGGTAGCACAGGCTAAGTCCCAGTTGGAAGTAGCCCGGAAGAACCTGCGCGACTGCCGCCTGGTAGCCCCCGTAAGCGGCATAATAGGCAAGAAGATGGTAGGTGCCGGTGAGACCGCCCTACCCTCTCAGGCGGTAGTCAGCATCCTCGACATATCCACGGTGAAAGTAAAGGTTTCCATACCCGAGAACGAGATATCATCCATCCGTGCCAATACCCCTTCGCTGATAAAGGTAGAAGCCATAGACGGCACCTACCGTGGAGGCAGTATAGAGAAGGGAGTATCCGCCGATATCATGACCCACACCTACGACATACGCATCAATGTAGCGAACAGCGACCGTCGTCTGTTGCCTGGTATGGTGGCCACAGTGTCATTCAGTGGTGTTGGTCCCGATGCATCCCACAAGTGGCAGACCACCGTGCCGGTAACCTCTGTGCAGAAGAATGCCGATGGCAGCCTCTTCGTATGGACAGTGGACAAGGACAACCGCTCACGCCGCAGCAAGGTGACCATAGGCAGCACCCACGGTAACCGTGTGACCCTGACCGGCGGTCTGAGTGATGGTCAGCGCATCATCACCGAGGGGTATCAGAAGTTGAGTGAAGGAACCAAGGTGATATATCAGTAAGGTATGAAACAGAGTAATTGGCTACGCTGGCCTCTGGAGCACTATTCCATATCACTCCTCTTAGTAGGCATATTGTTTGTGATGGGCATCTACGGCATGTATATCATGCCCAAGGATGAGTTTCCCCATGCCACCATCCGCCAGGGAGTGGTAGTGGCAGTCTATCCAGGAGCCACGAGTGAAGAGATAGAGCAGCAGGTGGCGCGTCCACTGGAGCGTTACCTCTTCACTTTTGGTGAGATAAACCGAGCCAAGACCACCACCACATCGCAGAATGGCATGTGTATAGTGATGGCGAAGTTGAACGACGAGGTGAACAACAAGGACGAGGTATGGTCGAAGATAAAGCACGGTCTGAACACCTTCAAACTACAATTGCCCTCCGGAGTACTGGCATTAGTGGTGAACGATGACTTTGGCAACACCTCCGCCCTGTTGATAGCCATAGAGAGCAGTCAGCGCAGTTACCGCGAGTTGAAGAAATACAGCGACGAACTGGGCGACCGTCTGCGCAGGATACCCTCTGTGGCCAATGTGAAACTCTTCGGCGAACAGAAAGAGCAGATCAGCCTGTATATAGACCGCGAGCGACTGCAGGCATACGGCATAGGCCAAGAGATACTGATGCAGCATCTGCAGGCCCAGGGTCTCACCACCATGAGCGGCAGTCTGCGAGACCAGGACCAGCAGATACCCATCCACGTAGAACCCACCCAGAACAGCGAGGAAGAGATATCCAACCTGATAGTATACAGCGACCCTGCGAGTGGCAAGATAGTTCGTGTGCGCGATGTGGCACGTGTGGAGCGCGAGTATGACCCACTGTCCAGCAGGATAGAGCAGAACGGTCACCCCTGTGTGCTGCTGTCCATGGAGATGTCTCCCGGCAACAACGTAGTGGAATACGGTTTGGAAGTGGACAAAGTATTGCAGGAATACAGCGAGAGCGAATTGCCCGATGACGTGAATGTGACCCGCATAGCCGACAAACCGAAGGTAGTGTCAAAGAGTGTGAGTGATTTTCTGCGCGACCTTCTCATCTCCATGCTTATCATCATACTGGTGATGATGGTGCTTTTCCCCCTTCGTTCAGCCATCGTAGCCGCCGTCACCATCCCCCTGAGCACCTTTGTGAGTGTGGCAGTGATGTATATGATGGGCATAGAACTGAATATCGTCACCCTGGCAGCCCTGATAGTGGTGCTGGGCATGATAGTAGACAACTCCATAGTGGTGATAGACGGTTATCTGGAATATCTGAACAAGGGATTCAAGCCCTGGGATGCCGCCATAGAGTCTGCCCGTCAGTATTTCATGCCAATGTTTCTTGCCACCATCTGCATCTGCGCCATCTTCTATCCCTTCCTGATAACCATGAAGGGCATATTTCACGACTGTCTGGAAGACTTCCCCGTGACCATCACCATCAACCTGATGGTATCTTTGGTGCTGGCAGTGACAGTGATACCATTTCTTGAGACCCGCCTGATAAAGCCCGGCAAGGTCAGCACCGGCGGCAATGCCATAACCAAATGTGTGCAGCGCGTATACGACAAGGTCCTCACCTTCACCTTCCGTCATCCGTGGGTGACCATCTGTGGCGGTATGGGCGTGATACTGCTATCCCTGCTGATATTGCCCACACTGAAGATACGCCTCTTCCCCTATGCCGACCGCGACCAGTTTGCCGTGGAGATATACCTGCCCGATGGTTATGGGCTGTCAGAGACACGCACTGTGGCTGACAGTGTGCGCACCGCGATGGAAAAAGACGAACGCATCACAGGCATAACCAGTTTCATAGGTTGCGCGTCGCCCCGTTTCATGGATGCCTATGCGCCCCAGATGGCAGGTTCGAACTATGCCCAGTTTATCGTAAACACCAAGGACGACCAGTCCACCCTCGCCCTATTGTCCGAGTACCAGCCCCGTCTGAGCGAACGTTTTCCCAATGCCTATGTAAAATTCAAGCGACTGGACTATTTAGAGGTCAACGAACTGGAGTATCGTTTCTACGGCGACAATCTCGACTCACTCCATGTTGTGTCAGAGCGTCTGATGGAGCGCATGCGCGAGATGCCCGAATTGGAGTGGGTACATACCGACTATCAGCAGCCTCAGCCAATCATCAACGTGCGCATGGACCCCGTGACATCCGCACAGTTGGGTATCAGTCGTACCAGTGTGGAGTTGACCTTGGGCACCACCTCGAGCGACCTTCGTGTGAGTCAGATATGGGAAGGTGATTATGAATTGCCCATAGTAGTGAAGGATGGAGCCGACCTCACCTACTCCGATGTAGAGAACTTCGGCATAGCCACTCCTGCGAGCATGCTCTCGGGCGTGACGAATGGCAGCAACAGCACCGTTCCCTTGCGTCAGGTGGCAGATGTAGGTCCCAGTTGGAGCGAGAGCAGGATACTTCACCGCAGTGGTGAGCGTTGCATCACGGTGACCGCACATTTTGCCCAGGGAGTGTTTACCACCCCCGTAGAGAAAGAGATAGCCCGTATCATGCAGGAAGAGATAACACTGCCCATAGGCGTGCGCAGCGAGGTGGGTGGCGAGATAGAGTACGGCGATGAAGCATTGCCCCAAATTTTCGGAGGTATCATCATAGCCATGGTGATAGTATTCTTCTTCCTGCTGTTCAACTTCAAGAAATACGGCATCACCACCGTATGCATGGCAGCACTGGGACTGATGATACCCGGTGCCCTGATAGGTCTGGGACTGATGAACCGCGCCCTGGGCCTGACGAGTATCTTCGGTCTCATCACCCTGATGGGAATGATTATGCGCAATGAGATACTCATCTTCGAGCATGCCATAAGCCTTATTAACGAATATGTGGCACAGAACGGAGACTGGAAAGTGGACCGCCGTGCATACAACGAAGCCGTGAAACATGCAGCCTACGAAGCCGGCAAGCGCAGGATGGTACCCATATTCCTCACCACTGCCACCACTGCTGTGGGTGTGGTGCCAATGATAATAGCCCAGAGTTCATTCTGGATGCCTGTAGGCGTGACCATCTTTGCCGGAGGCATAGGTTCGCTGATAATGGTAGTGACCATGCTGCCGGTAGTATATTGGAAAGTTAGTTTGAAGTAAGAAGACCCATGAACAAGAGAATCGCCGTCATAGTTTGCTGCGCCAGTATCGCCATCTGTTGCAGTGCCCAGCGTACCTATACCCTGTCGCAGATAAAGGACTCTGCCCTCGTGCACAACATATCCATGCGCAGTGCGCGTCATGACATAAAGATGGCAGAGGAGCAGCGCAAGGAAGCCTTCACTAAGTATTTCCCCAATGTCAGTGGCACCGCCCTATGGTTCAATGCCAACAAGGGTATGGCAGAGACCAGTATAAACCCATCGGAGTTGATACCTTCATCTTTGGGTCAGATTATGTCAGCCCTGTTACCAGCCGAGATACTTGCCTCGCTGTCCAGTCCCGTAGGCATATCCATGATGAAGAACGGAACCATAGCAGGTATCACAGCCATCCAGCCCGTATTTGCCGGTGGACAGATAGTGAATGGCAACAAGTTGGCGAGGTTGGGTGAAGAGGTGAGCCACTTGCAGATGCAGATGTCGGAGAAGGAGGTAGAGAAGACCGCCGAGCAGTATTTCTGGCAGTTGGCATCGCTGCAAGAGAAGGTGAAGACCCTGGATGCAGTAGACACGTTACTGGCAGACATACACAAGGATGTGGAAGTGGCAGTGAGGGCAGGTGTGATATTGCGCAATGACCTGTTACAAGTGGAACTGCGTCAAAACGACATGGCGAGTCAGCGTCTGAAGTTGAACAATGGCATCAGCATAATGCGTCTGTTGCTGTCGCAGTATTGCGGCATACGCGACACCTCCTTCGTCATAGCCTACGATGTCAATACCGTGCCCGAATGGGAAGCCCGTCAAGACCACGAGCAGTCACT
>CAMHPC010000035.1 GCA_946186945.1 uncultured Prevotella sp. | reverse complement strand
ACCAAGGTTGCTTATCACCTTGTGCACGGAGGGGTCGAAATAGCGAGCCACGGTGGTGGCTGCCTCGCCCACGGCGCGTATGGAGCGCTTGAGAGGCGCTTTGTAGTCGAGTGCCTCGCCGGTGTAGGAGATGAAGATGGTGGGTATGCAGAGGGTGTCGTCGATGATGAAGACGGGCGAGGTGGGGTCCCATGCCGAATAGCCGCGGGCCTCGAAGGTGGCACGTATGCCGCCTGAGGGGAAGGAGGAGGCATCGGGCTCCTGCTGCACCAGCAACTTGCCGCTGAACTGCTCTATCATGCCGCCCTTGCCGTCGTGCTCTATGAAGGCGTCGTGCTTCTCTGCCGTGCCTTCGGTGAGAGGCTGAAACCAGTGGGTGTAGTGCGTCACACCCTGCTCTTCTGCCCACTGACGCATGCCACTCGCCACGGCATCGGCGATGCTGCGGTCCAGAGGGGCATTACCCTCCATCACCTGCACCATGCGCTCGTACACGTCGCGCTGCAGGTATTTGTACATCTTGGCACGGTTGAACACCTTGCATGCGAAATACTCCGACGGGCGTTCACGCGGGGTCTCCGGTTCCACTGGCCTCTTAGCAAAGGCTTTCTCTACTACCTGAAATCTTAAATTTGCCATCTATTTACCTTTTTTCTTTAGCGTCTACAGTATCTACTATAGCATCTATAGCGTCTCTAGCGTTTTTACTTTATCACCACCTTGCGCTTGCCGCGTATGTAAAGGCCGGGAGCCAGGTGTGATGTTGATGTGCCCAGTCTGCGGCCGTCTATTGTGTAGACGGGCTGGTCGACAGCGGCATCGCTTGTCACCTGGTCTATGCCTGTCACGGCAGCCACCACGTGCAGGGTGCCACTCTTGTAGCGCCACTGGTAGTTGGGTGCCTCACCTCCACTCACGGTGATGGGATAGTCGCCCACGGGCGAGGCAGAGGTAGCCTCGGTAGTGGCCAGCGGCATCTCGGTCACCACGCTCTCCGTCTGGTCGAGTTTGAAACCGGTGATGCTGACTTCCAGTGCCGGCACCTCGTCGCCCTCGTACATGGTGGCATCGATAGCCGTAGCGGTGAGTATGGCGGGGAGTATGTGCATGGTACCGTCGTAGAGTTCCAGCACCTCGTTGGTGATGGTGCCACGCTCCACATGTATGGGATAGTCGCCCACGGGTGTCTCCTCATTGGTGTCGCAGGTGATGACGGGGTCGCCCTGGGGTATGTCGCCGCTTATCCTGTATCCGTAGCGGGCGGGGTTGGGCGTGCCGTAGTAGCGGTTGACGTCGCGGGCGGTGATGCCAGTGCCAAACTCGATGATATTGTCGTACTGTGCACCCGACACGCTGCTGTAGAAGATGCTCCACGGAGCTGTGCTCTTGTACTTATCCTTGGTGCCTGCCACCACGTAGAGACTGGTCTTGCTCCCGTTCACTCCATCGAGGGCGGTGACATGGGTCTCGGGCAACTGGCGGGCAGAGATGCGCATGGCATGCAGTTCGCTGCAACCGTCAAAGGCATGGTCGGCTATGGTGTTCACACTCTCTGGCAGACGGATCTCGGTGAGACGGGTGCAACCGGCAAAGGCATAGCGACCGATGGTCTCGGTGCCTGCTTCCACTTGGAACACTCCTGTGCGACTGGGCAGCACAGAGATAATCTGTCCGTCACGGTCGTAAAGCACATCGTCGGCGAGGGAGTATTCCTTGTCATCGCCCTCGGGTATGGTGAGGGTGGTGAGACGGGGACAACCGGCAAAGGCTCCCACACCTATTGAGGTGATGGTGGGCGGCAGTGTGAGGGTGCTCAGGGCACGACAGCCGTAGAAGGCGCGCTCGGGCACTGCATCGTCGGTAGTGGTGAGCGAACCGTCGGCATCGGTGAGGAAAGGCTCGCCGCCAGCCACTATGCGCACATCGCTGAGGTCGAGGGTGCTGAGGTTGCCCTTAGAACGCGAACCGTCGGTGTTCACACCTGCCATCTGGCGCAACACGCCCAGGTCGGTGCTGTTGATGGTGCCGTGGAGCACCAGACCGGAGTAGCGCTCACGCTGGTCTTCGGCAATGAGCTGCGAGAGTTTGCCACTCTCTATGGTCAGTTCATCCTCTATCAGAGGCTCACGCTGTCCGTGTATGCCGAGGATGAGGTCCTGATAGTAGCTGAAGGAGTACATAGAGGGATCGAGCAGGGCTATGTTGTAATGTCCGTTATCGTCGCCGTTCCAACCCCAGTTGATATATACCATGCCATCCTCAGTGTAACCGTCGAGCACGAAGGCATGACCACCCATCCAGCCGTCCACACCACTGTAGTACATGGCATAGCCATCGGCGAGTTCCTGGTATATTATGTCCATCCACTCCTGCTCAGAGTAGTCTGAGCGATTGTACTGCTTTGCCTCGTCGAAACCGAAGTAGCGAACCAGGCCGTCGGCGGCATCCTCGGTGTAGGTGCCCGACCCTTCGGGGTCATAGTCCATGTTAGATGCCACGCCACAGTGCATCATCAGCACGGCCACGGCCTCTGCCTCCGCGCTGCTGTACTGCACTCCACGGTAGCGGTCGAGCATGTTGGCATAGTCGTAGGTGGTCTCGCCGAAGTTGGCATACACGGGTGTGCTGCCTGCGTATATGGTGCGCTCGCCTATTCCATGGTCTGGTGTGGATATGGTGTAGAGTATCTGTGCCATGGCTGTGGCCACGCAACCGGTGACACAGCGCTCGCCGTTCTTCATGGGGCACAGATTCCAGTAGGGCTCCTCCTGTCCCCATTCAGACTGCACTATCGGCTGCACCTCGGCGGGGAAGCGGTCGGTGTCGGGCTTCACTATCCGCGCGGGACGGTTCTGAGCCACAGCCTGACTAGAGGCCTGCTCCACCATCTCTAAATACCAGCGCAGACCCGGATTGGTGCCATCGGGCTTATAGGCCTTCTTGCTCATGCCCAGCACGGCTGGCAACATATCGTCGGCAGCGACTATGGCATAGCCGCCCTCAGCATAACCGTAGATGCTGTAGGCCTCGGTGGAACGGAGAAGTTGGGGCTGTACGCCCTGTACGGCGGCAGCACAGTGCATGCTGCGCTTGGTAAGTGCCTGCATGGCAGCCTGACGCATGGCAGCAGTGGTACGGGGGGCAGATACTGCGTAACTGCTCACAAGGAGTGCAAGGGCACTCAGGGTGATTCGGAGTGAGTGTCGCATAAGCTTGATTTTCTTTTTATTTCAACCTGCAAAGATATACATTTTTTTTGAAATAACAAAAAAAACCGGATTTTCCGGAGATTCCGGAGATTCCGGGTAAAAAAACAGCCCACGGCCTCGGCCGTGGGCTATCTGATATTTCAGTGGATGCGGAGCTTACTTCTTGGTAACGCTCTTCACCTCGCCTGTTTCATTGTTGCGCACCACATATACACCGGGCTTGAGAGTGTTGAGAGCACCCTTGCCGCGAGTGATGAGAGCACCGTTGGTGCCGTACACTGTCACGTCGGCATCGCCGAAGGAAGCAGTCACGGTCATCTCCTTGATGCCAGTCACCACAGATACGGTGTTGGACAGCGGAGATTCGATGTCACCCTCCAGCACTATGGTCACGTTGTACACGTGAGTACCATCGGTGTCAACCATATCGGTGTAGCTGGTGTTCTCGGCACCTTCTACGAAGGCCACCTTCTCACCGTCGCGATATACGTTGAAGCCCTTCACCACCTTGGCGGCAGCCTTTGCACGAGCAAGGGTCTTGCTGCTGGCTGCGGCAGTGAATGTCACGTCGTCAACTCTGAATCCGAAGATGTCGTTAGATGTGCAGCGGATAGCGAAGTACTTGGCACCCTCAGGCAACTCTACCTTCACTTCTGTCCATTCAACGGCAGTCACTTCGCCCTCTGCCACCTTGGTGAAGCTTGCAGGATCCTTGTCGGTGGTAGAATAGAGCACCTCGTATGTCTCATTACCGTACTGAGCAGTAATCTCGTTTACGAAGAACGAAATCTCCTGTTCAGAACCGTCGAGCTCGGGCGAGATGAGCCAGCTGTCGGTAGCGCCAGCGCTGCCAACGTTGTTCCAGCACATCAGGTACTGGTCGCCACTGTTGGCACCGTAGGATGCCACGCTGTTCTCATCGGTGATATCAAGGCCGTAGTTGTCGGCATCAGGCAGGTTGAACACCTGGAATGCAGAGGGCTCACCACCGTTGGGCTGTGTCCAACCGCTGGAGAAGTAAACATCCGCGCCTGTGGGATCGTAGACAGTCCACTCACCGAAGGCACCAGTGTGAACATCAGCGGTGATACCACCATTGCTCCAGGCCACAAATATGTCGGTATCCTCGAAGTCCTCGGTCACGAGCTGGCCCTCGGGCTGTGCGTTAGGATCTATCGGGTTGGTCCAGGTCAGTTGTACCTCGGGCCACTCACCTGCAACGGCTTGCAGGTCGCCGACGGTCTCCACATTGTTCTGCTTCACAGGCACGGTCACCTCGGCAGTGTTGTTCTCGAGGTTCTCGTCGAGAGGCATGTCAACCACCACCTTCAGGTTGTAGTCAGAGTCGAACACTGTGGGAGAGAGGGTGAAGGTCACCTCGGTAGTACCCAAGTAGTAAGGATCAAGGTCAGTATCGCCGTCCTTGGTCTCTACCAGTTCGTCGTTGTTGTACAGGCTCACCTTGTAGTCGGCAGCTGCAGCCACGCTGGCACCCACGTTGGTCACGGTAGCAACCACGTTGCCACTCTCGTTCACCTTGATGTTCTTCGGAGCGGTCACCTCTACCATCAGGTCGTTCTGGTATACGTCATACACACGCCAGAAGTCGAGGGCCGTAGCGGTAGGCTCGTTGGTCTCGAAGCGGGTGGTGATGATGATGTAGCGGTCGCTGACGAAGTCAGACAGGTCAATGTTGAGTGTACGCCATCCGTCCTCACCGCTGAGTGTCTTGTAGTCGACAGTCTCGAGCACAACTGGGGCTTCGCCCTTCTGCTCTCTGTCAACCTTGACGATGAGTTTGGCATCGTCGCCTACGTATGCGTAGTAGTCGAAGATGAAGTGCGGGTTCACGTTACCCTTCAGAGTGATCTTGCCAGTGTTCCAATCGAGTGCACCAGCCTCGCTGGCCTGGATGACAATGCACCTGCCGATACCCTCTGAGTTGAAGTCACCAAATGCAGGACTGACGTTGCCTTCGCTAGAATACCACCACCAGTGCTCCAGACCGCTTTCTATGGTCTCTACGAACGGAGTCGTCTCGGGTTCACCCACGATGATTGAAGGTACGGCGAAGGAGCTCTCGCCCGAAGCGTTATTAGCGCTTACTGCATACTGCAGGAAGCCCATGTCGCCCTTGTCAAGGTTGCTGACGGGCAGTGCGAACTCTGTATCGGTAGTAGTAGCCACGAGGTCGCCCAGATAGCCGTCGTCGGTGATGCTGTAAATCTTGAATGTGAGAGCGCTCACGTCTACGAAGCCGCCATTCTTACCCTCATTGCCAGGAGCCACGATGTGCAGGGTGGCAGTGTCATCGCCGTTGTCGGTGATGCTAGCCTCGGGAGCCTTAGGCGTGTCGATACCAATGAATACAGTAATGCTGTTGGGACGTCCTACACCAGCGGCACTGTACGGGGTGACAGTGATCTTGTGGAAGCCGGAAGCAGTTACCTCGAAGGGCACACTCATAGAAGCGCCCACGGCAGCAGCGTCGACAGTGGTAGCAAGCACGTCGTCAACAGCTACTTCTATCTTTGTGAGCTCAGTCAGGGCGTCACCGTTGATGGCCTTGGTAGGATTGACAAAGTCGGCAGTACCGCTGAGGGCACCGTTGGCGGTGGTCACCTTGAGCTGTGTCACGCTGTCGGGAGCAGCCAGCGACTGCACATCAATGCGGATATTGTCGAAGTATGCATAGAAGGCATCGTCGTACAGGGTCACATCGTGTATACCGAAGCGGTACAGAGTCTCCTGTTCAACCTGCAAAGAGGTAGAGTAGGTCACGAAGTCATCGCTTTCGAGCTGGGTGCTCTCAAGCCAGGGATTCCATGATGTGGGATCATCACCCTCACCGAAGGCAGCAGCGATGGTGTGGGGATACCAAGAGGTAAAGTAGTTGGCAGCGTCGAACGAGAAGGTGTACTCATATCCAGGCAGGAGCTTCACCTGCGGAGTGAGCAGCCAGGTGTCGTTGTCTGCGCTGCCAGAGCCATAGCTTACGCGCACACAACTTAAGCCGGCATAGTACGTCCATTTGCCACCAGTACCAGTAGTGGTATAGAGGGCGAAGCCGTCTTCTGTAGTGAAGGTCTCCAGATAAGGAGGTATGATATACTGACCGCTCTGAGCACTGTTGGTCACAGCCTCTTCACTTACCTCTTCACCATTCACTGCCACGATGCCATACGACCATACGGCGAGCTGCTCGGGATCGAGCTGGTCTTGGAATGTTGTTGCGGTAACACCTTCTGCCACCACCTTCTCATCGGGATAGCGTGTGATGGTGTAAGTGAGGTTGGCAGCGTCCATATATCCACCGTGTACTGTGGTGGTGGGAGCTGTCCATGTTACGGTAGCCAGACCGGCTTCATCGATGGCCAGACTAGCTGATTTAGGAGCATTGGGTGCATCCAAACCAATCCACAGACGTGTCTTAGCTTCCTTGCTGTCACCATGGCTGTTGCTCAGTTTCACGCTGAAGGTATTGTAGCCTTTGCTCAGACCTTCTACAGTCACATTCACGGTAGCACCGGGAGCAGCGGAACCGCTCTTTGCCACCTCGTCATTGACAGACACAGCATACTGTATCTCACCCTCAAGGGCGGTCTCGCCGTCGGCAGCCAGTGTAGGTATGGTGAATGTCACCTCTGCAGAGGTAAATGTGCTGTTGTCGGCTATTACCTGCAGGTTCTCTGCCTCAGCAGGCTGCTTGCCATCACCTGCGGGTGCGGGTGCGCTGGCACAGTACATAGAGAGGATTTCCAGGTCGCCCCAGTTGGCAAACATGGTGGCAGCACCCGTTTCCATATTTACAGTGTACAGACCCGGAGTGTCGGACTCACTCTGCACGGCCCAGTATAAGACGTTGTTGGCCTTGTCTATGCAACCAGACTGGATGTAGTAGGGAGTGAGGCCTGTGCTACCTATCATTGTGGTAGCACCGGTGTTCTTGTCCACCTTCACCAGGTCGCCATCGTTGGTGATGCCCCAGAGCTGACCATCGGCATCGTCGGTCAATACGCGGAAACCGTTAGTGTAGTCGGTGGTGTTGATAGCTGTCACGGTCCAAGACTCTAAGTCGATGGAGCCAAATACAAGTCCAGTAGCTTCAGCATTGTAAAACACGCCGTATGCCTTACCGTCGGCCTCCACGTAGCACATGTCACCAGCAGGGGCATTACTGAAGTCTTCCTGGACATCGTCGGCCACTTCCCACTGACCAGTAGAGAGGTTTACCACGTTGCGCAGATTGTAGTAGCTTCCGCTATAACTGTAAAGGTAACTGTAGTAGTACTTGCCGTTGGCAACCACACCAGAACTCACGTTCAGGAGCTCTTCGTCGTTTACCACACCCGTGAAGTCGCTCATTGTCACGCTCGAACTAACAGGAATGGTGTATATGCCAGCCTGGTCTGTGTTGTCATCATCCATGTCTGACCAGTAAATCAAGTTTCCACCGATTTCCACACCAGTCTCTGCCTTCAGAGCCTGAAGCACGTCCTTCTTGGCGGGGAACAGGCGGTGGGCCTTGGTCCTGAACGGAGTCACGGTCTTTGCCAGCGACTCAACAGGGCGAATGGCGGGGTACTTCTTCATCAGTTCACGCTTCTGGGCAAAACTGCTCAGCGCAGAAGTGCGCGACTGCTTCTTGTCGAACCCCTTGTTCAGCGGCTGAGCACTGACAGAGAGTGTGAACATCATCAGCAATGCCAATGTGCTCACCATGATAGATGTAAACTTTTTACTCATATCAATCTCGATTTTAGTTAGTGATATAATTAGTTTAGATAAAAAAATAATATCTCTATAGTAAGCAAAACATGGCACAGCAGGAGACCTGCGTGCCTGTCTCATAGCTTTTATTGTTTCACGGTACAAATATATACATAAATAACGGAAAAAAAGTAAATTCGTCTTTTTTTTGTTATTTTATCATAAAAAAAAGCGCAACTGTGGGAGATGATAGGAAAATGCCGTAAATTCGCGGAAAAAATAATGACATGGCAGAGATAGTAAAACAGTTTCCCGACCTTATGGCAGGCAAGAAGGTGATGTACGTACATGGTTTCGGCTCTTCGGCACAGTCGGGCACGGTGCGCAGACTGCGTCAGGTCCTGTCAGAAGCCACCGTCATTGCCGAGGACCTGCCTGTACACCCAGCAGAGGCCATGGCACTGCTGCGCCGACTGTGCCAGGAAGAACAGCCCGACCTGATAATAGGCACATCCATGGGCGGCATGTACACGGAGATGCTCTATGGCTACGACCGCATAGTGATAAACCCCGCCCTGCGCATGGGCGACACTATGGTGGCACACGGACTGACGGGGGCGCAGCAGTTTCAGAACCCCAGACGCGACGGGGTGCAGGAGTTTATGGTGACCAAGGCTATGGTGAAGGAATACAAAGATATAAGCACCCACTGCTTCGAGGGGGTGAACGACGAGGAACGACAGCGCGTGGTGGGACTCTTCGGCGACCGCGACACGCTGGTGGACACCTTCGACCTCTTCCACAGTCACTACCCTACCGCCATACACTTCCACGGTGAACACCGCATGGACGACCACTCGTACATGCACTCGGTGATGCCAGTGATAAGGTGGATAGATGACAGGCAACAGCAGCGACAACGCCCTACGGTGCTCATCTCTGCCGATACCATGACCGACCATAGACACATGCCGGCGGCAAGCATGCAGAAGGCGGTGCGCATGCTCATAGAGCACTATAATGTGTGGTTCGTCACTCCACAACCGCTCTACTCTTCCTCGCCCGACGAGAAATGGACGGCTTGGCTGGAGGAGTATATCAATGTGCCGGCTTACGGCCACCAACTCTCCTGCAACCACACAGAGATGCTCGTGGGCGACTTCCTCATCGCACGCCACGAGAACCCGGCGTTCCTGGGCACATGCATCCCCTACGCCTCACCTGACTTCAAAACCTGGGATGATATCATAACCTATTTCTCTCGCCTGTTGGGACTGGACTGAAAGGACGCCGACGGCGTCACCGCTCCATAACCGAGGGTGCGAGCGAAGCAAGTACCTCCGGATATGCAGCAGGCTAATCATGGCGTGAGACAAGTAATAAAAACGGGAAAAAATTTGCACGTTACGAAAATAATGACTACCTTTGCAGGCGGAAACTATAACATAACACAGTCAGAAAAGCGAGGATTCCGACGCCCGAAGAGAGGTCGGAATTCTATGTTTTTTTGTACTTTCAACAACTAACAATACCAAATAACCGTTATGACATACATGTCACAAGAAGGCTACGAGAAACTGGTAGCCGAACTGATGAGACTGGAGTCGGTGGAACGACCCAAAGCCTCCGCCGCCATCGCCGAAGCACGCGACAAGGGCGACCTAAGTGAAAACTCCGAATACGATGCCGCCAAAGAAGCACAGGCACATCTGGAAGACAAGATAAACAGGCTGAAACTCACAATCGCCGAAGCAAAGATAGTGGACACCTCACGCCTGAGCCACGACGTGGTGCAGATACTCTCCAAGGTGGAGATGACCAACCTGACCACCAACACCAAGATGACCTATACCATAGTGAGCGAAAACGAGGCCAACCTGCGCGAAGGCAAGATTTCTATAAAGACACCCATAGCACAGGGGCTGCTCAACAAGAAGGTGGGCGACGAGGTGGACATAAAAATACCCCGTGGCACCATACGCCTGCGCATAGACAATATCAGCGTGGGATAAAACAGGTAAAAAAAAGACACACAATCGCTACTAACCCAAACAAATATTTTCTATCATGTCTATATTCTCAAAAATAGCAGCCGGCGAGATACCATCGTATAAATGCGCCGAAAACGAACTCTTCTATGCCTTCCTCGACATCAACCCCCTGGTGAAAGGACACACACTGGTGATACCACGACGCGAGGAAGACTATATCTTCGACCTCACCGACGAGGAGACAGCACAGATGCACGTGTTTGCAAAACATGTGGCACAAGCCATCAAACGAGCCTTCCCCTGCCGTAAAGTGGGCATGGCGGTGCTGGGACTGGAGGTGCCACACGCACACATACACCTGGTGCCCATGCAGAGCGAAAAAGACCTCAATTTCACCAATGAGAAACTGCAACTCGCACCGGAAGAGATGGAGGAGATTGCTGCCAAAATACGACAAGAATACGACAACGGCAAATAAGATATTTTTTTAACACTTTAACTATACTAAAACCACTATGGCATTCGTTTGTAATAAGGTGGGGTGCACATACCCATCCTATGATAACTAATACCAAAAATTGAAGACATGACAAATAAGCACAACTACTGTGTGATACTGGCCGGCGGCAAAGGAAAACGTCTGTGGCCATGCAGCAGAGTGGACATGCCAAAACAGTTTCTCGACTTCTTCGGGACAGGCCGCACACAACTGCAACAGACCTACGACCGCTTTGCCGAACTGGCAGACACAACACACATCTTCGTTTGTACCCATGAGATATATCGTGACGAAGTGGCAAGACAACTGCCAGGACTGCCTGAGGAAAACATACTCGCCGAACCAGTAAACCGCAATACGGCACCCAGCGTGGCGTGGGCTTGCTACCGCATAAAACACCTGTGCCCCGAGGCACGCATAGTGATAGGACCATCAGACCAGGCTGTGTTCAACCCCGACGCCTTCAGACACGACATGGAAGAGGGACTCAACTTCGTGGGCTCGCACAACTGCCTGCTCACACTGGGAGTGAAACCCACACGACCCGAACCGGGATACGGATATATACAGGTGGGCGACAACACCGACAACGAGAGCGTGTACAAGGTGAAGTCGTTCTCTGAAAAACCGGAACGCGACTTCGCGCGGATATTCATGGAGAGCGGCGAGTTCTACTGGAATACCGGCATGTTCCTTGCCAATGCACAGACACTGGCAGACAGTCTGAAACACATCTTCCCAAATGTGTATGAACAGGTGGACAACTGCAACATGCACATGAACCATGCACACGAACAACATTACGTGAAGGAAAACTTCCCACAATACCCCAACCTCTCCATGGACTACGGGGTACTGGAGAAATCGGACAATGTGTATGTGAAGTGCTGCGACTTCGGATGGGCAGACCTGGGCACATGGCACAGCATCTACGAGGCATTCGCCAAGGTGAAGGACGAGAACGTGGTGCTCGACTCTAACGTGATGATGGAGAACTGCCACAACTGTATAGTGAAACTGCCGAAGGGCAGACTGGGCGTGTTCAACGGTCTGGATGGCTTCATCATTGCCGAGCACGACAACGTGCTCATGGTGGTGAAGAAGGAAGACTCGTCGGCACTGGTGCGCAAGTTCGTGAACGAGGTGCAGATGAAATGGGGAGAGGAATACATGTAAGCACTTAGCCCAGGGCTTTACCCTGGGCTAAGTGCTTTTTATGGCGCTGTCTGTATCGAGGAACAAGCCCTCTTCCATCTCTGCCAGAGGCTTTTTCTTCTTGTTCTCTCTGGCTCCCGCCTTGAGCAGGTTGCGTGCAGCGGTGATGATGCTGGGTCCGCCGTCGGCAGTGGTTATCCTCAGCCGTTTCATCTTCTTCACCGTATCCTGCATGCTTGTCTCCACATCGGTGAAACGGGTGCCGAAGTCCTGCACCCTCTCTATCACGGTATTGGCGGCATCCATCATCGCCTGTTGGTTTTTCAGTTGCCGCACCTGCGTCCACATCATCTCCAGCACCCTGAGGTTCATATACATGGTCTGCGGACCCAGTATCATCACCCCTTCATCGTATGCCTCGCGCCACAGAGTGGAGTCGTTGAACAGCGCCAGGTTGAGCGCCCCCTCAATGGGCACGTACATGATGGCGAAGTTCAGACGGTTGTACCCCTCGGGCAGGTAACGCGTATACTCCTTGCGTGCCAGTCGCTTCACCTGCGCCCGCACGCTGTCTATATGCGCCTTCAGATAGCCACGCTTCTCCGGCGTGCCGTCCTCGGCATTTATGTACCGTTCATAGTCGGTGAGCGACATTTTAGAGTCTACCACCACATGGCGGTTGTTGGGGAAGTGGAGGATGAAGTCGGGCACCAGTCCCTTGCCATCGTCGCCCTTCACCCCTTTGCCGCTTTGGTTGCGCAGAGTCTCCTGGGTGTCAAACTGCTCACCCTCACGCAGTTCCATATCCTCCAGCAGTTGCTTGAGTTTCAGTTCGCCGAAGTTGCCCTGCACCTTCACCTCTCCCGTCAGGGCACGTGTCAGGCGGTCGGCAGTCTGTCCTATCTCGACACTCTTCTGCATGTTCACCTTGATGGTCTCATCCAGTCGGGCGAGAGCCTCGCTCTGCTGCAGTTTCGATTTATCCAGAGCCTCCTGCATATCCTTCAGACTCTTCTGCAAGGGGTCTACTATCTTCGACACCTGCTGTCTGTTCTCCTCGCCCAGTTCGTCCTGCCGCTGTTTCAGCACCTTCTCCGATGTAGTCTGCATCTGTTCGCGTATGAGGTCGAGTTGTGTCTTCATCTGTTCATCGCCCTGCCGTTTCATCTCGGCCATCTGTCGCTCATACTGCTCTTTCATCTCTGATATCTGTCGCTCGCTCTGAGCCTTCATCTCGGCGAGTGTCTCATCGTAGCGTCGCCTCTCGGCTGCCTTCAGTTCACGCTGTACATCGCGCTCGGCGGTAAGTGCCGTTATCTCAGCAGTCTTGTCGGTGATGGTCTGCTGCTGTTCTGCAATCTTACTGCGCAACAGACTTATGTCGCGCTCCAGTTTCATTATATTCTCCTGGAAGGTCTTCTCACCCCGCGAACCTGCCATGTAGCCAAGCAGCGACATGGCGACGATGGCGATGAATGCCAAAATGATATATACCAACATTTATTTAAAGATTATTGAAAGTGTATCTGAAAAAGTTATTGTTCATCATTTTTCCATCACTGCCACTTGGATAGACGTTGCGACTTCTTTCTGCGCATGGCAGAGGAGGCATTCTTCCTTGCTCTGAGCAGCACTCGCCTACCCTCTTGGTTTCTGGTATACACCACCTGTACCTCGCCCATGCGTTCACGCCACATACGTTCGAAGATGGCCACATTGCCCTTGTTCTGCGACAAGGCTGAGGGCACTGCGAAATAGTCTGTGGCGTGCAACAAGCCATTCTGCCTGCGTATGAGCAGGTAGCGGGGGTTGTCTATGGGGTCGAGCAATTCCTGCAGGGCTTGTATGAAGAGGTTGTTCTCCTCGGCAGGCAAGTTGACGCAACTGACGAAGGCGGCACCCTCCTGGTCCTCACGCACGCTGAGTCCCACCTGTTTTATCGATGTACGTATCACACCCTGGCGCGACATACTCTCGAGCAGGATGATGGCTATCTGGCGCAGCACCTTAGCCACCGAACCTGTGCGCAGGTACTTCACAGTGGTCTTTAAGGCAATGACGCCACATACCGCCACAGTGGCTAAGAGGGTGAAGGTGGTGAGGGCTGAGGGCAGGAACACACGGACGAGGACAGCGAGCATGACAGCAGCCAACAGGGCATAATAGATATACTTGTAACCCTTGTACACCAACTGCTTCATCGGCGTGCTCTCTGTATTCACACCCGTGGCGAGAGTCATGGGAGCATTGCCATAGCCATCGTAGAGGGCTGTCTGCCACCACTGTCCCGTAGTGGCACGGTCGGCAGCCAACTGCATGGTTATGGTGCTCACCCGCTCCACTTTCTGATGCAGCGTCTCGTGGTCGGCTCCGGGCTGGTCCATTATCCGTTCTATGCCCGAACGGATATCGTGTGCTCCGTAGTACGATGGTGCCTCGTAACCCTTGAAGCGCGTGGTGAGTTGCTCCAGGTCGTAGGTGTACAGCCGGCTCGCCTGCTCGTCCTCTGTCGACACGCTGCGCAGGCTCTCCATGAGCGATGGCGTATCCACTGTGGCAAGGTGCCAGATATTGGATATCTTGCCCGGGTTGTTACGGTCTACACGTATGGCACGCCCACGCATCTGGTTGGAGAGCATGTACGAACTGACGGTGCTCGAGAGGATGAGGGAATTGATGGAGGGGGCATCCCATCCCTCGCCCAGAAGTGCCTGTGTGCCTATGAGCACGGTGAGATAGCCCGTATTGAACATATCGGTGGCCAGGCGCACTATATGATTGCGAACTGCCTCTCGCGGGGTGACGCGCACAAACTGGTCTATATCCTTGAAGCGGCCAAGACTGACGGCATCGGCAGGGATATTCTCGGCAGCCAACAACTCCTGCAGTCGACCCACGGCGGCATCGGGCAGGAGGATGAGCGAGCCACAGAGCACGCCCATGGACAGGGTGGTACCGAAAGTGTCTTTCAGTGTCTTCCATACCGGCACCACACCCAGACTGCTGCATGCCACATCGTCGATACGTATGAAGTCGGTCAGTATCACCATACGAAGGTAGGGACCCAACTGACTGCTCTCCAAGCGGACGATATCGACTATGGCATCGAGTTTGCCTAAACTGGATGCTATCTGCCGCTGCACTTTCTTGCTTTCGTCGAGCACTATCTTCTTGTTTACCACCAGTCCCAAATGGCGCACATGGTTCATGTATTCCGCCCTCTTAGCCTCGGCACCGGCAAACTCCTCCTCGTGCTGGGGGAAGAGGAAACCATTGAGGAAGAGGGCGGCACGCCGCTCGTCGAAGGTGGGCCACTCGCTCTGCCTGGCATCGAAGAGACTGAGAAACTGCGGGGGCATGCTGTAGCCGGCGGCACAGAGCAGTGAGGCTATAGACACGTAGAAGTCGGGCTGTTCGAAGATACGCTCCACATCCTGCTCGGTGGCGCGGAAGAAGGGCATGCCGGCAAGAAACTGCAGGAGTGTGGCATCGCCCACGAGGGTCTGCATCAGTGCTCTCACATTCTCGGAATGTCGCTGCACGAGAGCGCGCTCCTCTTCTCTCAGGAAGGAGAAGTAGATAAAGTCCTGATGCGGGCAGAGGTCGCCGTTTTTCACCAGTTCAGGTATGGAGATGACCTCATCGATATCGCCACAGAGTTGTTGATAGCGTTTCCACTCGCCCTGGTCGGCATCGTAGGGCGGTGTGGCAGTGAGGGCGAGGGTCTGTGCCGGACGCAGGTGCTCGTTGAGGTAGGTGAGCGCTTTCCACCACTCCTTGCGCAGGTGGTGTGCTTCGTCGAAGCAGAGCAGCGACACGCCGGCAGCCTGCAGGCTGCGTATTATCTCGTCGGCCTTGTCCTTGCGAAACCTGTCAGAAGCGGTGATGGTATCAGCATCTGTCTCTGCCGGTTCCTCTGCCTCCACGGATTGTGCGGGCTGCTCATCATCAGTCCTGCCGCAAAAGGCGGCGAGCAGTGCCTGGTAGGTGATGACTGTGATGAGGCGTGGCGAGCGTATGTCGGTGGACACCATGTCGTACTGAGCAGGTTGCAGGAATGAAGAGCAGATGCGCTCCCTCCACTGATGCTTGATGGTGTTGGTGGGACAGAGGATGAGCGAGGGCCGCCCGATGCGGGATATCACCTCTATGCCGAGGGTGGTCTTGCCTGCACCAGGAGCCGCCACCACGTGCAACTTGCTGTCGCGCAGGTGATAGTTGAGGTTATTGAGTATACGCTCCTGGTAACTCCTCCATGTGCCATTGAAATGCAATACAGATACCATAAAGGTTGTTTTTTATTAGCAAAGAGAATTATTGTTTTCTCAGAAAATGTCAGAATGTGTACCTGTATCAACTAATATGAGTACCAATTCCCTGTCATTCTGCTCCCATATTTTGTTTTCACCGCAAAGATAATATAAACCAAAGACAAAACAAAAAAAAGCTCCCCGTTTTTCGCACAGGCTATTGAAACTGTGCAGAAAAACGGGGAGCAGGAGTCATCTCAGACAGGCATGACGCCTATCTCAGGGTCACCAGTCGCTATCGCTGTCCCATACATTCACGTAGGGAGAGCGCGAGGGTACCACGCCGCCGCCACCGCTGACGATGGGGGGGTTGTTGTCGTCATCAAGGTTGGTGACGATGGTGTCTATCGGACTGTCGCAGATGAGGTCGGTCGTGTCTATGCGAACGACTTTCATCAGGGGCTGCAAATATGTTTTCTTCATGACTTTTCTCTTTTTTGATTGATGATTGATGGTCTGACTACTACTTCAACACGACCTTCCTGCCGTTGTTGATGTAAACGCCCTTCTGAACAGGAATGCCGTTGAGCTTGCGGCCGTCGAGGGTGTACCAGGCACCGTCGTTCATCAGAGGCTCTGTGCCGATGGTGCGGATGCCGGTGGTCTCGCCGTCGCCGAAGTCGAGGCTGTAGCCGGCCAGGTTAATGCCGTTGCCAAGCTCGAAGTAAGCGCTGAGGGCCTTGATCACTGCGTCGCCCTCTCCGTTGGGATGGTACAGGCTGTTGTCCGGGCCCATGTAGTAGATGCTGTTGGTCTCATCTGAGTAGGTCAGGGCGTTGTAGTTGCCCTTGAAGCAAACATTGTTGTCGCCAGAGGCACCGTTGTCGAAGTTGTTCACTGTGGCGTCGATGGTCACGTTGTTGAACACGGGGCTCACGAGGTCGTCGCCGCTCGTCCAGCGGATGATGTAGGGCACGCCGGCCTCAAGCTCATCCACGGCGGGACCGAAGGTGATGTTCAGGGTCTTGCCATCGAGGCTTGCGCCGGTCACGGTCTTGGCGATGGCACCGGCGAGAGGACTCTCAGACAGGGTCACGTCGAACGGAACGGTGAGGGTGTTCCAGTTGCCGTCGGCATACAGGGTGCGACTGCCGAGCTGGATGTTCAGGCCGCTGTAGCCGTTATAGGTGCTGATGACATCCTGGTTGTCGGTAGCACCGCTTTCAAGCACGAAGACGGGGGCTGCAGACTGGTGAGAAATCAGACCGTGCTGAGGCAATACCATGAACGAAGGTTCCGTGGCAGCATTTTCCTCATACTGCACACCGCCGCTGTAAACCCTGTTTGTACTTGCCTGAGCAACCACAAAGAGACCTGATGTAACACCAGTGGTAGCGGCAGCGGGAACAATCTCATCGCCAGCAGCATTTAATGTATAGAATTCCGCAGGAGATACAATACTAAGACCATTGTTATAGTTACACAGAGTGATAAAGGCATCAAATGGATGTGGGTTACCTACCAGGTTCCAGTTAGCAAACAAGTGCTTGTCTGTGGTGTAAATAGTGTTGTAACCTGTCACATTATGTACATAACCAGTTTGTGGCATAGGTATCAACTCGCCGGTGAACGAGAGTGTCACATCGTTCTTGTTGGCATAGAGGTAAGAGTAGCCCTTTGACAGTACGAAGTTGGTAGTCTTGAAGTTCTGCCACTGTTCGCCATCCTGTGTGAAGTCGAAAGCATAGAGGTCGTAGTCGCCATCGGTCATACCAGCAATGTCGCCAGGTTCCACACTTCCTACTATAGGCACTGTAAGCAGGTAGTAACCACCTCTCTCGCTGTCGCCATAGCCCTTGATGTTCTTCTCTATGGTTGCCACAACGCCTTCGTTATAGTGGATAAGTTGTCCACCGTCCTTGATGGTGAGGCTACCACCGTCTATCTCTACGTTCTTGGCTGTTGCCACCACTCCGCTCGGTATTATAGCGTCGGCCTTGATGGTAACGTCTGTAGAGGCAGCAGGAACGCCCACGGGATACCAGTTGTCGGCATCGTCCCAGTTACCAGCCGTGGTGAATATCTTGTTGTTCAGACCCAGTGTGGTGAACGAGGCTATTTCTGTTCCCTCATTGGGAGTGCCATTCTTAATGCCGATAATCTGATACTCGTACTCGGTGTCCATCTCCAAACCGGTCAGTTCTACGGACGTCTCGGTGGTAGTGACTGTGTTCCACTCAGTAGCAGGAATTATTTCATTGATGCTGATATTGTCAACAAACAAATAATATACATTATTAGAAGTACACTGTACAGAGACATACTTTGTGCCTGCGGGCACAGCCAGCTTGTAGATATGCCAGTCGGTGTCATTGCTTACATTGATCTTGTTACCCCATGTGAAGTCATCAATACTATTTGTAGAGGTTGAATATCCTAATTTGAATGATTCCACTCCATACGAAGTAGTGTAATTCTTACAAGATACACACAACAATGCCTCTTCTGTGATACTAAGTTCTGGAGAGATAAGATACTGCGGAGGAGTTGTCGTGTAACTGAAGCCGAAGCAACTTCCACCGTCGACACCAACACCGTCCAGGACACCGCTGCCACCAACGGTATTAGAGGTGGTCCAGTCGCCTATACCCGACTCGAAATCTTCGAAGAATATTACATCACCTGTGTGTGCAGCGGTCCTGTACTTCACTTCGTAGCTGTCACTGCTGCCTGTCCAGCTGATCTCTGCCGAGGTGTGGGAAGGAGTCACAGTAACATCGGTTGCTATAGGATTAGTAGACAGGGTCTTGAAGGTTGTTCCTGTCCACTGGCTTTGTCCGTCGGCATAAACGCCCTGCACCTGTACCTGATAATTTGTGTTCTCTGCAAGACCGGTAAGGGTGTACGGGCTTTCTACACTGTTGACAGACATCCAGTCGCCCAATACCACGCTGTTGATAGAGAAGTTGTCTACATTCAAGCGGAACATGTCTGTGCAGTCAAAGTGGCGGAACGCGATGTATCCCCGCTGTCCTGCGTATTCAATCAGGTTTACAGTAAACTCCACATACTCACCCGTTGCTGTTGTCTCGGGAACCAGGACTGTGGTGAAGTCAGCCACGTTGGCACCGGTGGTAGAGAGGTAGATGGCAAAATTCTCATAAGTCCAGTCGGGATCCTGAGCACGCAGCCATACATGCATTATGCCGTTAAGGTCAATTTGTGGAGTGACAAGCCAGTTGTCAGGAGTAAGAGCCCCTGTGTTGTTGTCAAAACTTGCAGACGTAGCACATGACTCATCAAAAACGATCGGGTTTCCATTACTATCCTCATTGCCATTGGGAGTGAATATGTACCAGGCTTGGCCGTCACCGTCGGCATCGATAGTGGTCCACCCTTCAGGCAGGGCATTAGAGGCCAGTCCCTCGAAACCTTCAAACATTACCTGATCGCCCTCGGTAAAGGTTCTGTAGCGCAGGTTATAGCTGGGGGCATCTCCTGTCCAACTGACTTCTGCCGTATTGATGGTGATATTGGATGCTGATACGTCTGTTGGTTTCAGGTACTGCTCTGGAGTAGTGAAGCTGATTTCATCGCTCCAACTACTTACATCGCCGCCACCACAGTTAGCGCGCACCTTCACGGTGTAGGCTGTCTCAGCGGTGAGGTTTGTCAGGGTGAAGGGATTGCTGTTGGCATCAATCGGGTTGCTCTCGTCGCCGTTCAGGCAGAGCTGCCATGCATCCTGACCCTCAGAACCCGGTGTCCAGCTCAACTGTGCGGAATTGTATGTCGGCTCACCAACAAGTGCCAAGCCTGAAGGCTTCAGACAGGTGGGAATAGCGCCCTTGACCAGAAGAATCTGGTTCTTTACACTGGCTATATATCCTCCGCTGGTCGGTGGGTTGGACGGATTATAGTTGGTTCCGTCAGTATAAATATAGATAGCTTGTGATGATGCATTGAATACATTAAATCCGGGTGACATTACGTCACTACCAGTATTGTCATCGACACAAAGCACCACATTGCGCGTGCCATCATATAGGAATGGATTGTCAAGCTCGATAGTTGTCCAGCTGTTCTCGCCAAAAGTAACATTTCCGCTGAACACGAGGTCGGCTGCTGTGACAGTTACCCAGTCTGTTGAGCTACTGAAACTACTCTTTTCGGTGCTCACCATGTAGATGTCTAATTTGCGTGTAGTCTGAGTACTCGAATGGAATGCTATGCTATTGATTGCAGCAGCCTCGCCAAGTTCTGCAGCCGTGTAGATCTGCTGCGTAAGTGAATACTTATAGTAAGCGTTTGTAGGCAGATAATAGTTAACCGCGGTGCCTGAGCCGATTACCCATTTATCTGTTACAGTGAAAGAGGTGGAGCTACTCCAGTTGCTGACTGCCTCTGCACCCACGGCACGTATCTTGGCTGTATACTCGGTCTCTGCCGTGAGTCCTTCTATGGTGTACGGATTGGTTGTGACAGGTATCAGGTTCTCATCATCGCCGTTCAGACATATCTGCCAACTGGTGGCAGTGCCGTTCTCTGTCCAGCTCAGTGTGGCAGAGGTGGCAGTCACTGCTGTACATGCTAAATTCGTAGGAGCCTTCGGCTTGGGTACTACGGGAGTACTAGACGGGGTGATATTAAGAACAATCTGGTTCTTTGCGTTCGAAACGGTGCCGTTTACGCCCGGGGCGTTAACATCGTAAGACCCATTATCTCTATAGGCGTATATTGCCATGCTTTCTGCAGAAAAAGTCAGACAGGCAATATGTGGAGATTGCTGATAACTTCCTGTGTTATCAGCCACACAAAGAACGAGATTTGACGAACCGTCATATACGAAAGGCGTGGCGAAATCAAGTGTTACCCACTCACCAACGGTAAATGTCACATCACCGGAGAACACCAAATCGGATTGACTTATTGAAACCCAGTCGCTGTTGCTTTCGAATGATTGTTTGTCGGAATGTTGGATATACACGCTCAGGTTTCGGGTGTAAGCTGTTCCTGCATAAGTGTTTTTAAAGGCAATGGAGGTAATGGTACCTGCCATTCCTATTTCACTGGCAGTATAGA